>CAMDGW010000143.1 GCA_945897695.1 Pseudobacteriovorax antillogorgiicola
TGCAAGCTGAACATATTCTCGGTTTAGGAATGAACGCTCACGATCACCTAGAGTATCTGTTGAAGACTGAACCGTTAGCTCTCGGAGGCGGATCAAGATGTTAGTCATCTCGTTCATACTTCCTTCTGCAACCTGAACCATAGAAACGGCGTCGTTAGCGTTTCTTTTGGCGACGTTTAGTCCCCGGACCTTTCCTCTCAAACTTTCTGAGATGGCAAGTCCTGCGGCGTCATCTGAAGACTTGTTGATGCGGTAACCTGAAGAGAGTCTCTCCATGCTCTTGTTCAAGGCGTCCTTGTTATCGGACATGAAACGTTGAGCAGTTAAGGCAGGCACGTTAGTTCTAATACGCATTCCCATGATAAATCCTCCTTGAATTCATTTTTTTTACTGGGCACTCTGTGACCAGCTGCAGGTTCCACCGTGGAACTTGCACGAGGCTATTCGTTGGATTTTGGGAAAACTTGAAAATTTTTTTGGTTTTGATAAAAAACGGGAAACTCCCGTGAAAGGTTCGTGGCTTGGCCGGATTTTCAAATAATTTCGAAGGCTTATGGTCTATAGCAGACCATAAAATTCGCGCCTATTCCCTGGAAAATCAGAGGGTTGCGGTTGGTGTCTCGGGAGGTGCTGATTCTATTGGGCTTTTTCATGTTTTTTCGTCTTTATTAAAACAAAAAAAAATTTCTGATTTGGTAGTTTTTCATATCAATTTTGGACTCAGGGGATCGGAAAGCGACCTCGATGAAGCGTTTGTCCGTTCGATTTGCGAGGAAGCAGACGTCTCATTCTCTGCTTTTCACCCCAACCTTGAAAAGGGCAGTGGGGTTCAAGAGAGGGCGCGCTTATTTCGCCAAAGCATTCAGAACAAATTCATAGAAAAAGGCTTTATTGTAGCCTTAGCCCACAACGCAGATGACGTGGCAGAAAATATTCTCTTGCGACTTGCTCGGGGAAGTTCTCTCGAAAATGCTGCCGGAATGCGCTTTTTTAGCGATCAAATCTTTCGCCCCTGGCTTGAGGTACCTCGATTAACGATTCGGGAGGCCATCAAAAGTAAAGGTATTACGTGGCGGGAAGACTCTTCAAACACAACAACTATCTATGCCCGAAATAAGATCCGCTTAGAGGTTATGCCTGTTCTCGAGTCCCTATTTCCTGGCGTTGCCAAACGACTGGCTGGTTCTTTCTTAAGACCGTCAGAGGTGACGGCAGGCTCTGCTAAATCCCTAACCACTGACTCTATACCTATGTCTGCCCTCGGAGATTTGGCCCTGGCCACCTTGGGCGGCGCAGTACATGATTTTCTCTCGACCCACTTCGAGGGGCGCTCGCCCGTCCAAAGGCAAGTGATTAGCCAAATTGCTACGGCTATCCACAGGATTTCCACTGGCCTGGACGGCGAGAGCCGGCTTTTTCAGTTGCCTGGGCAAAAAAAACTGATTGTTTCCCGACTAGAAATCCGCATTCAAAGCGGCAATTAGTATTTTTTCAGCGAAAATTCGTGTATTTTCAAAATTCAACTAGGGCATTTTTGCCCGGTAGTAGTTCAACGATTCTGTGACAAAATATCCTAAAGAGGATTTGTTCGATTTCAGGAGAAATTTTATGGCCAAATTAAACCCTAAACAGCCCAATCAGAGAATGACGATTATTATCATCGTAGCCCTGCTTGGCTTCTTGTTGCTGCATCTTCTAATAAAGCCTGTAGAAGAGGAAAAATTCATAAAGTTCTCAGAGTTTTCTGAGGCTGTGAAACTTCCTGCGGGAGACCCGAACAAGGTCACGGAAGTGACATTCCGAGAAAACATGATCGCAGGCGTAAGAGCCGACAAAAGTACATTTCGTACATTTGGCCCTGCGGATGCCGATTTGAGAAAAGATCTTCAGGCGGCTGGCATCAGCGTCAATTACGAACCAGCAGAAGAGAGCAGCTGGTGGAAAGCGTTATTAATAAATAGCGTTCCGATGCTGCTTGTACTCATGCTTTTTATTATGCTGTTCCGTCAGGTCCAAGCCGGTGGCGGAAAAGCTATGAGCTTTGGAAAAAGCCGGGCCAAGATGCTCACTGATAGTCAGCCAAAGATAACTTTTAAAGACATCTCTGGCATCGATGAGGCCAAACAGGAGCTTGAAGAAATCATCGATTTTCTCAAAGACCCAAAAAAGTTTACTCGTCTGGGCGGCAGGATTCCAAAAGGTGTCTTGTTAATTGGTTCTCCTGGAACAGGTAAAACCATCCTTGCTAAAGCCATTGCTGGCGAAGCCGGCGTCCCGTTCTTTAGCATCTCAGGGTCCGATTTCGTCGAAATGTTTGTCGGCGTCGGCGCCAGCCGAGTTCGCGATTTGTTTGAACAGGCAAAACGTCATGCGCCTTGCATCGTTTTCATTGACGAGATCGATGCCGTAGGGCGGCACCGTGGCGCTGGACTTGGCGGTGGCCACGACGAGCGAGAGCAGACCTTAAACCAGTTACTAGTCGAGATGGATGGTTTTGAAGGAAATGACGGCGTCATTATTATCGCTGCAACCAACCGCCCCGACGTCCTCGATCCTGCTCTCTTGCGTCCGGGCCGCTTTGACCGCAGGGTCGTTGTACCAAAACCAGATGTTCGCGGACGCGAAGGCATTTTAGCGGTTCACACTAAGAAAGTTCCATTGGCAACAGACGTGAAGCTATCCATAATTGCACAGGGCACCCCAGGTTTTTCGGGAGCAGATCTCGAAAATCTAGTTAACGAGGCCGCGCTGATTGCGGCTAGGGGTGATTGCAAGGAAGTTCGAATGGAACACTTTGAACTAGCAAAAGACAAAGTGCTGATGGGGCCAGAGCGAAGAAGCCTCATCATGAATGAGGATGAAAAGCGCAATACGGCCTATCATGAAGCAGGCCATGCACTTGTCGGCATGCTGGTTGGTCACGTAGATCCAGTCCACAAGATCAGCATTATTCCGCGGGGCCAAGCTCTTGGCGTTACAATCATGCTTCCGGTTGAGGATCGCCTGACAATTTCTAAAGAATATGCTGAGGGAATGATCGCTTATGCCATGGGCGGCCGAGCTGCTGAAGAGTTGATTTTTAATCGGCAGACCACAGGCGCCGGCGATGACATCAACAAGGCAACAGACATCGCAAGAAAGATGGTTTGCAACTGGGGTATGAGTGAAAAACTTGGACCGCTTGCACTCGGCAAGAAAAATACCGATGAGGTCTTCCTTGGAAGAGAGATAAGCCAGTCCCGCAACTTTTCAGAGCGAGTAGCCGAAGAAGTTGACCAGGAAATTCACAGGCTCGTGACAAGTGGCGCGAAGCAAGCGTTCCGCATCCTAAAAGATCACCGGGATCAATTAGAGTCTTTAGCTGAAGCACTTCTGATCAAAGAAACCATTGACGGTGATGAGATCCGAAGAATTCTAAATGGCGAAAGTATTATAACGGCCGACGATAAGGCGCGCTATGAAGATGCCAGACGCAAAGCCAAGGAGGCCCTAGCCAACAGGCACGCTGACAGCGCGCGCGACGGTCAGGCAAAAGCCCCTTCTGATGCTGATAGTGATGGAATGCTCGGGTCACCACAACCAGCAGGGACATGAGGCCACAGCATGACGGCGTCAGGAAAAAATTTTCTGACCTTCGGCATACTGAACGTCACTCCGGATTCTTTTTCCGATGGCGGTCTTTATACAAAGCCAGAAGATGCCCTCGAAAAAGCACTTCAGCTTTTTGAAGACGGGGCCGATTTTGTCGATGCAGGTGCTGAGTCAACAAAGCCTGGTGCTCAAATGACTCCCGAGCTTGAGGAATGGCGCCGCCTAGAGCCTTTTCTGCAATTAGCCAATGAACGAGGCCTCCTTCCGAGGCTGAGTATCGACACCATGAAATTTACGATCATGAAACGGGCGGCAAAAATGGGCGCTGCTTTTATAAATTGTGTGGGTCCAATTCCGGAAGAACATGAGCTGAAGGAATTAATTGGCATTAAGCCAGATCTTGGTTTTGTGGCCACACACATGCATGGAGTGCCCGAAACTATGCAGCTAACACCGCTCGGACCGCGTTCCGCCAAGAATCGTGTTAGCAGCTATTTTGAAAACTGCCTCGAGGAACTTTTAAAATCTGGATTTCGCCCAGAGAAGATATTTCTTGACCCTGGAATCGGATTTGGAAAGTCAGATGCTGCCAATTTAACGCTCCTAGCAAACACCCACCACTGGGCGAAGACATTCAACCTTGCCATTGGCGTTTCCCGAAAAGGCTTCATTGGACGTCTTTTCGGAGGAGAGTCGAAAAAAGATCGAGACGCCTTGTCTAAGGCCATCGAAACATCTGCCGTCTTTTCCGGCGCAAAGATGATAAGAACCCACGATGTCCGCGGCCTTGCTAAAATCTCTTCTGTCATTGAGGAGGCTTTCGCGTGATGGACGTCCTTAATCAGTTTACGATTTGGTCGGCACTGGACATCTTGGTACTCGCCATCATTTTTTATCAAATTCTTCTACTAATTCGCGGAACAAGAGCCGCCCAGATTTTAACAGGCATGCTGCTTGTCGTGGGTCTTTTCATCGTTTCAAACATTTTCCCATTAACAACTGTCAATTGGATGATGAACAAGTTCTACAGTTCGTTCATTATCATTCTCATCATTATTTTTCAGGACGATATTAGGCATGTTCTGAGCACCATGGGCCGACGCAAGTTTTTTATTGGGCAGGACACGTCGACGTCACTATTAATCCTCGATGAGATTAGCCGCGCAGCCTCTGCACTTGCAGCCAAACGCATTGGCGCACTTATTGTCATTGAGCGTCAAATTATTTTAAGCCGCTACGTGGATATTGGAGTCCAGCTTGACGCTCGCGTATCCAAAGAACTTCTTATGTCCATCTTCCATCCAAGCTCTCCCATTCACGACGGCGCTGTCATTTTACAGCGGGGGCGTATTGCTGCGGCGGGCTGCTTTCTGCCACTAACCCGTGACGAGTCGCTTGATCCAAATTTGGGAACTAGGCACCGCGCAGCACTCGGTATCAGCCAAGAAACCGATGCCCTTGTAATCGTTGTAAGCGAAGAGGGTGCAAGTGTGGCCATGGTTGAAAACGGCCGAATCACGCGTAAACCAGATGGAAAAAGCCTCCGCGACGAGCTATCAAGCTCGTTACTGATCGAAGGGGAAGTCCGTCTAAAGGCGTCCAGCAGATGGAGCCAATTCTCCGGATTTTTTAACGATTATTTCGGCCGGACGAAGGGGTGAAGATGCCAAAGGCAAGACTAATCGGAAAAATCTTCTCCAATCTAGGATACAAAATTGCGGCGATTGGGCTTGCTGCTCTTGTTTGGTACATCGTTCAGGGCGAGGAAATTCTTGAAGTTAACTCTAGGCTTGACGTTAAAGTTGAGGTCGCCTCTGGGTTTGCAGCTCGGGACATGAATATTGCTTCGAGAGACGTCACCCTTAGGGGGCCGAGGGCTTTGGTTGGCACGCTCCAAGGCAAGCCTTTGCTGGCCGTTATCCGCGTTCCCGCAGATAAAACGGGGAGTCTTCGCTACCGCCTTGATAAGGAGTTTATTCCACGCTGGGATAATCGCATCAAACTCACTATCCACGACCCGTACGTCAATATTGTCATCGAGGAAAAACTAACCAAGAAACTTCCCGTAAGGCCCATGCTCCTTGGAGAGGTTGACGCCGCACTTATGGTCGAGGAAGCCAAGGCGACACCCGATGAAATTGAAATTTCTGGCGCCAAATCCGACGTCCAAAAACTCACAGAACTTGGAACAGAGCCCATAGACATTTCTGGTCTAAAAGCTTCAAAAACAATGGCAAGCTCCATCGCACGAGCAAGTTTGCCTGATATTAATTTAGCAGCAAAAGAAGTCTCTGTTTCACTAAAACTTGGGCCAAAAAAGGTCACCAAAGAGTTTCAGGTTGTACCACTTGAAATCACAAATTCCGACAAAGTGAGCGCAGCTCGCCCGGCAAGCGTGTCCGTGACCATTAGTGCTCCGCAGGATCTGATTGACAAGGTCACATCAAAGGTCTTGCGCGCACACGTCAATGCTGGCGGTCTTGGGCCTGGTAGATACGAGCTGCCGGTGACTGCAAGTGCGCCCGAAGGAGTGTCAATCCAAATGATTGGCCCCAAAACTGTGGGTGTCGAAATCTATAATCAAAAAAAATTGAAATAACTTAAGTAGATGATTCTATCACCAACTCGCGCTGATCTTCTTTTGGCCCAAACTCAAAATGTATTTGATGAGTTTTTTCAATGTGAGGCGAAGCTTCTGCGCGATGTGGCCACTCAACAAGAATCCCTTTAAAATTCCGACCAGAAAGAAGTGACTCCACTGAGTCCAA
>CAMDGW010000144.1 GCA_945897695.1 Pseudobacteriovorax antillogorgiicola
AAATATGGAGTGATCTTGATCATCTGAAAAAGTCTCTAAATGGAGAGTTTTCAGAGGCTGTGCGCGGAAGTAAGCGGTTTGTTGTTCTTAATGACGACCTTGTGGCATCTCTCTGGAAGACACCTGGTGGTCGTAAAGAATTAGAAAAAGACTATGAATTAAGTGCCTACGCTAGTCTTGACGTATCCGCACGAGGCGACATGGTTGTGCTGACGGTTCGACTTTTATCACCGAGCCTTGACACCAGACTTCAGGAAAGTGAAGTTGTCTCGCGGAAGGCTCTCTCAGAGTCAACACGAGATCAGTCTTCTGCTAGATTAGTAGATTTAGTCATGCGCATGATCAATCGTCTCCCGATTGATGCTCATGTCACAAGCGTAAGCGGAAGCTATGTTACCCTGTCTGGCGGAGCGGATCAGGGCATCAAAAGCGGGAACACGTTTGATGTCTTCTTAGCAAAAATTGAAAGTCTTCATCCGGCCATCGGAAGCTGGATATCTTTTTCCACGTCAAAGACAGGATCTGTCGAAGTCATTGAAGTTAAATCTCAGAGCTCAATTGCGCGCATATCTGCACTAACCCATGAAAATGCGATTAAGCCGGGTAACGGAATATTGATTGAGGCCATCTCAGGTCGTAGCCGTTTTGCAAGGGCAGAAGAGGCGAGCATGATGCAGTCAGCCAATGAGCAGCAAGGAGCCATCGCCGCGCCAGTTCCTGTTCAAAAGCCCGTTGAACCAGCGCTATCCGCGGTGACGACGCCAGAGACCAAGCCCCTACCGAAAGCTCCCGAGAAGGTTCCTGTCGAACCAGAGTCGCAAACACAAACTCAAGCTAAACCCGAAACAGACGCCTCGCTTGCCAAGCCAGATGAAGCCCCTGTTACTATTGGCGACCATCCACCTGAAACCGACAACTTCACCGCCCGCTTAATTCCAAAGGGTAGTGAGCTAAAAACCTGGATCGGGATGAAGATGTGGTCCATTTCAGGGTCTGCAAGTGCTGCAGCGCAGCTTCCGCCATGGATTGTGAACTCAGCCGGTGGCTCTGTTCACCGAAAATTCTCGGACACGATCGACTGGAGCTACGGACTTGACTTGGGCTATGGCCCCACCGGTAAGGGTAGCTTTTTTGGGTATAACCTACACGCCTCGGGCCGGTGGCATATGTATCAAAAAGATATTCTTCCTGGCGCCGACGATGTTTTCTTTGGTTTGATGTCGACGATGAGCAGTGCAAGCATTAGCAAAGAAACAAGCGGCGGATACAACATGACGACCATCATGCTTACGATTGGAGTTCATGGATGGGCTAAGCCAGAGTTCCTTGGAGATAAAATTGAATGGACAGGGGAAATCTTCTACCCGCTCTATTACTCCGGAGAATATGGCGTCAAAGGAATCTACAGGCCGATTCTTTCAGGCTCTAGTACATCTTTCAAAGTTGGTGGCTACATTGGAGATCGTCCAGCTGAGGGTTGGCAATACGGAGCTGCCATTGATTATGAGTCCAGCTCGTGGGAGCTTGAAAAAAGTAAGACCGCCAAAGTTGGATCCCTTGGTATTTTGGCTCTTGCTCGCAGAAACATCTAAATGATTCTTATGTCTCGCACGTAAGTTTATCCACCTCACAGGAGATTTGATTATGCGTCATTTGATGATTTCACTATTGGTCATGGTTTTGATCACAAGTTGCCGATCAACAACCCCTAGCGCATCCAACCATTTGAGCAGCGCAGTCAATGCGACAAATGACCTCAACGGATATGATTTTTCGGGCCCGAAGACCATGGAAGCAGCGCCCAAGGATATGATCTGTACTGCATTGGTCAGAGCCGAGGAGGTCGCCTGCCAAGATGTGAAGGGAAAAACTATTTTGGCAAATAAATGTCAAGTTATGTGTTCGATACCAATTGCCCCAAAAGGCAAAGTGGCTGGTTATAACTTCAAAAGCTTTATCATCACTGATGCCTTACCTGCGGGCAAGGTCTGTGCTGCAGTTGTATCACCAGAACATGAAGCCTGCCTTAAAGCTGGCGGCAAAGTAACTATCGCAGAGAAGTGCTCAGCACTTTGCTCTGTTAGGATCAGCCGATAATTTTGCTTACTCGGGCGTTAGTCTTGTTAATGATCCATCTTGTGTGATTACAAGACAGGACGGCTGGTGCCAGCTTGTCACGCTTAAGATCCGCCGACCATCTTCTAAAACTTCGTCATAGGGATGATGAAAGTGTCCGAATATAATCGTATCTACTCCTGATTGATTTAGAAAATCTTTTGCGCAAGCAATAATGTGGTCATGGCGAAGCACCCTGTATTTGTCTTTCTTGCGCGATGTTCGCGCAAACCACAAAGTCATCTGATCCAATAATCGCTGCGGCGTTAAAAAAGCCAGCACACTCACAAACCGACTTCGGATGAAGGAGCGAAAAATTTGGTATTTTACATCTCGCTTTAATAAATCACCGTGGGTGATCAAAACCTTTTTCCCTTGGGGGCTAGTCCAAACTCGGCCTTCGCTCGAGAGAATCTCAAAGCTAAAGATATTCTCAAGACCTTCCATGCCAAATTCGTGATTACCCTGAACAAACCAAACCGTCGCCCCGCTTTTGGCAAGTGCATCTAAGCCCTTAAGGAGTCTCAGATACTTATTTTGGAAATAGGTTCCCCAGCCAAAGAAGAAATCAAAGATATCTCCGTTTAACACTAGCCCTTTAGCGCCAGAAGCCACTGCCGACTCCACAAGCGAGCACAGCAATAAGTACCGCTCGTCATGCTCTGTTTTCACATGGGTATCACTGACGACGATTAATGCGGCATTTTTGGGGAGATGAAAGGTCTTCAATTGGGGCTAACTTTCCTCAAATTTATCTTTTGATCCTACAGGATAACCCGCGGCAATGCCTAAGGTGAAGCCTGACTTTTTACGAATCCTAAGAATCGGGACCGTAAATACCTTTCCTCGAACGGCCGATTATTGCCTCATGTGGAGATATGCCTTTAATTTTTGGCAATTAAGCTTGCGCGGATCTTTTGCGCTGGCCCTTGGATGGCTATTATTCAATTCCTCCATGAGCAGAGCAGAGACCACCAATAAGCGTCTGATTTTGCCAGGAGCGCGTGCCCAGGCCCTCGGCGGAGCATTCACCGCCGTGGCAGATGATGCATCGGCTAGCTGGTACAACCCAGCAGGCCTTGGGCAGTTCAATGGGTCAGGCTTTAGTCTAACTGTTAATAACTATTCTAGATCACATAAGGACGTGGCGGGGAGAACGACTCAGTCCAAGATTGCTGAAAACTCCTCTTCGATCTATCCAGGCTTTGCAGGAGGCCACGCGAAATTTGGAGGAATTGCCCTTGGATGGTCTTACTTCACCGTCGAGCAGCAAAATACGGACGAATCCCAAAAGCTTGAAATCCCTGCCTCACAGACAAGTGGGGCATACCAGTATGACCGCGCCGAGTTGACATCAGGGAACATGATCTATGCGGGACTTAGCACTGCCATTCCCCTAGGCAAATACATCTCGCTTGGAGTCAGTGAATTCTATTATCGCCGGCAAAAGCAGACGGCCTTAAAAGAAAGATCTCTTTTCGAATCAGGCATATTTTATGACAGCTTTGTTCGTCAAAGCACGCGCAACGAAGGAACTTTGACCACTGCAGGCATCATGCTAAAAACAAGCGCCGTCAGCCTTGGCCTATCAGCAAAAATACCAAAAGCCCTTTCAGACAAGACCGATCTTGAGACAAGCTCCATTATCTACGCCGAAACAACGCCAGAGCTCTCATCTGAAACCCGGCAAACGCACCGGGAAGATGAGCTGATTGTTCGTACTTGGTCTCTTGGGATGGCATTCAAACCATCGACTTGGGCTTTGTTTAGCGCTGATCTCATTCATTATCCGGCCACCAAAACCCCATGGCCCAATACTGGTGGTTTTGACACTAAAGACGTTACTGATTGGAGTGTTGGGATCGAGCTCTCCGCAGGATCTTTGGTTGTCGATGGGGGTGTTTTCACCAATAGCTCCCTTGTGATGACACCCAAGCCGTCCCTGGTCTCGAGCGAGCCAGCGCGTATTGATTATCAGGGGTTTTCCTGCGGTCTTGGATTAAAGTCTAAGCAGTCTGAGACTCAAATCATTATGGTTCGTCAGCTGGGAGCTGGCAAAACCCAGCTCATCCAAGGTGATTTATCCTTGCAAGATATTTCAATAGAAACCCAAAGCTTTAGTATCTCCAGCCGTTATCTATTTTAATAAATTCTATCAAAATGGTTCTATGCCAGATGCACAGGGCAGCCAGCAGTCTTCGCTGCTATATTTAAGAGCGCTCAAACAAAAATAACCAGTTGCAAGTCCAGCTTTCGGTAGGTTACAAACGAACACTAACTAAGTTCATTGTTGTCTGGAGTATTATTAAATGAGCAACCTTTCACTTGAAGATCGCGTCAAGCAACTCGTCGTTAAACAACTAGGCGTTGAAGAAAGCGCAGTTGTTGGCAAAGCCAAGTTCATTGAAGATCTCGGCGCTGATTCCTTAGATATCGTTGAATTAGTCATGGCAATGGAAGAAGCCTTTGGCGTCGACATACCTGATGAAGAGGCGGAGAACATCCGCACCGTTGATGACGCTGTACAGTTCATCAAAAGAGCAGGCGAAGCTTAATCAGCAAAACGGGGTCCTTACGGGGGCCCCGATTGCTTTGTAGCTTTTGCGCAAAATCCCTCGCACCAGGAGTTATCACCTATGGCACTGACTATTGGTATCGGAGCCGATCACGCCGGCAAGGAACTCAAACAATTAATCGCAGAAATGCTACGACTCACAGAACATCATGTGGTCGACTACGGCGTAGCTGCTGACTGCAAAACGTCTGTGGACTATCCTGATTATGCCGCTGCCGTAGCGAGTGATGTTTCAAATGGTAAACTGGATGCCGGAATTCTTGTATGCGGCACTGGCATTGGCATGCAAATAGCGGCCAATAAGTTTCCAGGCGTGCGCGCAGCAACCGTCTGGGATGAATTTTCAGCTAAAATGGCGAAAGAGCACAATAACGCAAACATTCTTTGCCTCGGCGCTAGAACGACCAATCACATGCGAGCCACAGAGCTAGTAAAACTTTGGCTAGACACCCCTTTTGGTGGAAGTCGCCACCAAGCACGCCTTGACAAGATCCGAGAAGTCGAGCGAAGAACTAGCGTTGGTCACTAAATAAGCTTCTGGAAACTCAATCAGCTGACAACAGCGGAGGATCAAATCATGACGTCTAAGAGCCCCTGGGATATTCTCCGCAATCAAGATCCAGAAATCTTCAATCTGATCCAAGATGAGATGAGTCGCCAACGTCATGGACTAGAATTGATCGCTTCCGAAAACTTCGCCTCACCGGCAGTAATTTCAGCCATGGCCAATGTGCTTGCTAATAAATATGCTGAAGGACTTCCCGGGAAACGCTACTACGGCGGTTGCCAGGTCGTTGACAAGGTTGAAGACATTGCTATTCGCCGCGTTTGTCAGCTGTTTGGCTCCAAATTTGCAAACGTACAGCCTCATTCGGGCGCGCAAGCGAATGCCGCTGTTTATTTAGCACTCCTTAATAGTGGCGACAAAGTCTTAGGCCTTGATCTTTCACACGGTGGGCACCTTACCCACGGCAGCAAGGTCAACTTTTCGGGAATTCTTTACGAGTCTCATTTTTATGAAATCGACCCGGAAACTGAGATCCTTAACTACGATCACGTACTAAAAATTGCTCGCGAACTAAAACCAAAAATGATTATTGCCGGAGCCAGCGCTTATGCGCGTACTCTTGATTTTAAACGCTTCCGCGAAATTGCCGATGATGTCGGCGCGTATTTGATGGTGGATATGGCGCACATTGCAGGCCTCGTTGCCACTGGCGAACACCCAAGCCCCATACCTCATGCTCACGTCGTGACATCTACCACCCACAAGACGCTGCGCGGTCCGCGCGGGGGCATTATCCTTTGGAATGATGAGGCCCTAACTCCAAAAATCAACAAAAGTGTCTTTCCTGGCACGCAAGGTGGCCCTCTTGAACATATTATTGCCGCCAAAGCGGTAAGCTTTAAGGAGGCCCTTGAACCAAGCTTTAAGGCTTACCAAAAGCAAGTTGTTACCAACGCGCGAGCTTTGGCTGACGCTCTCATGAAAAAAGGCATCAAATTGGTTTCTGGCGGCACTGATAACCACCTGATGCTACTGGATTTGTCTGATACCGAGATCACAGGCAAACAGCTGGAAGAAGCCCTAGGGAAGGTGGAAATTACAGTCAATAAAAACACCGTA
>CAMDGW010000145.1 GCA_945897695.1 Pseudobacteriovorax antillogorgiicola
CATCCTCAGATTGGGAAGCACCGGCGTTGAGCACCTGTTCCGCATTGCGCACAATCATGTGATCAGGAATCCAGTTTATTCGGCTATTCTTATATGAACTGGTTCTAAGCTCCACAACCGGATAACTACCCCCTCGCCCGCTACTAACTCCCACAATCAAGCCAGGTTTATGTCCAATCTCCTCTTTAGAAGCTAGAAGGAAAAAGTTTTTCAATGCGGCTGGAGCCATACCGTGGTATTCGGGCGCGATCACGACAAAGGCAGCGCACTCCTTAAGCTCTTTGGATATAGGGCCCCAGATTTTCTGCCACGCAGGGTCACCGCTCCACACGCCTTCATCCCAAAAAGGAAGCGGCTTAGTTGATAAATCGAGCGAGTAAGACGTTAGAGTCGGATCGGTTTCGCGGAGAGAAGATTCCACGTACTTAGCAATCTTAGCGCTTTGACTATTGGCTCGATGACTTCCGATAATAATTCCTATCTTCATGACTATATTTGATCCATCGGTTTTAATTAGTGTTTAATTCCAAAATAATCGCGCAGAAAGGTTGTAGCAAAACGAACACCAAATCCTGTTTCTGTAGTCGGCACATGGCCTAAGCCTCCAGCGTGTTCAATAGACGACAAATCAACGTGCACCCAAGGGGAATGCTCGCCAGCAAAATGCATCAAAAAATGGGATGCCTCAATATGATCAACACCACCTTTTTCTCGGCACTGTTTAAAATCAGCCACAGTACTCTCAAGACACTCAGCAAAGTCTTTATCCATAGGGAAAGGCCACACGCGCTCACCACTCTTCTTGCCGGCCTTGATGAGGTCTCCGTGAAGCTCTTCGCGGTTGGTAAATACACCAGAGTAGGTTGTACCGATGGCTCGCACACAAGCACCCGTAAGAGTCGCAAAATCCATGATAAGGGTCGGCTTTGCCTGAGCCGCCAAATGTAAAGTATCAGCAAGCACCATGCGACCCTCAGCATCGGTATCGATGATTTCGATGGTAGTTCCTTTCATCGAAGTGACGACGTCATTTGGCTTATATGCTTTAGGTCCAATCATGTTATCAGCAACAGCCAGGTAGGCCGTTACTTTTACAGGCCACTGCTCAAGGTGAGCCACATTGAGCACCGCTAAAGCAACGGCGCTTCCCGCCATATCACCGTGCATACCGAGCATGTAAGCTGAAGGCTTTAGACTATACCCTCCAGTGTCAAACACCATGCCCTTACCCACTAACGCCAGATGCTTGGCTGACTTTGCTTTAGGGGTGTAAGTTAGCTCGATAATACCATAATCTTTATGTTCGGAGCCTTTGACGACGGCAAGGAAAGCGCCTGCCTTCATTTTTGTGAGTTGGTCGTGATCAAGATGTTTGAATGACCACTTTCGGTCTTTAGCAAGCTGCCGCAAGTAATCAACGTAGGCTTTGCAAGTAAGATCGTTACCAGCGCGCTTTGCCAGCCAGCGAACCAAATTGGTTCCAGAAGTCGTCGCATTCATACCGCGCACGGTGGCCGCTTCAACGTCTGCGATCCGGGGTTTGCCCACGATAAACGTCACCGAAAGATCTTCGGACTCGTCGTCAACGTCAGATTCTTTGCCTTTTTCACTCTTTGCGGTCTTATATTTTGGAAATTTATAAAGCTTAGCTCCAGCAGCCGAAATGAGTGCATCTGCAAAGTCTTCCGCCTTTGCCCCCAAGTGCGTCAAATCTACAGCCAGTCGTTTAACCTTTGCATCAAAGACAGCTGCATCAATATGCTTTCTGACTGCCGTCAGCATTTCGAAAACGCCAGCCTTTCCATCAATACAAAGCACCGTCTTACGGGTTCCATCTGGAGCATCAAACGCCAAACAGGTGCCAGGTTTGGCAACAAATTTTCTTTTTTTGGCCACGGCCAAAAAATCGGCCTTCATCCAAGCAGGCAGCTTTGACGACAGCGCGTCGGCCTTCAGCGACTCTTTGTCATCAACAACCATAACAATCATCATGCCATCGGCATTGACATCGTTAATTGACGTTGTGACCTCAACTTCAAGGGAAATAGGCGTCATGGGCACTCCAAGATAAAATCCAGCTACTGCCAGAAGGATAAATAACCGAAACTACAAGCATAATTTCAACCACCACACCATACCCTCCAACGCTTTCCACGGCAATCATAGAACTGCATTGACCAGGATCAATAATCACAGCCACCGGTCACCAAAACGCCATACATTTTAGATAGTTACCAAAATTCGAAAAGATTTCCTCAAATCGAGCACCGCTTTGACCGATCCCCTTCTTACCAGCACGTAGGAGGATTTTGCCTCATGAGTCGACAGCACATCTTTTCAGCACTTGTAGTTGCGTCCTACGCCGCAATGGTTGCAAGCTGTGGCGGCACTTCGCTGTCCGGCAACAACAACATCATCAAGAAAAAAGAACGAACCGCCGCCTCTGAGGAGGACGGAGATGCGAAGGATCCTCAGGTGGTAACTGGGGCTTACTTAACCTGTGAACGTTCGTCAAAGGACGCAACCGGATCAGGTAATGACGCTGTGGGATGTAGCGTCATGTCAGCTAATGATAAGCCGATTAATCCATCGTCCAATAACAAACTATCTTTGAAAAAAAGTTTGAACGGTGGCTCCTATTTGGATCCCACGCAGAAAAACACTGCTTCAGGCCATCAGGCGCTTTTCATAAATCCTAAATCCGAAACGAATTCGACGAAATACATTGCGACCTATGCCAATAATGTCGGAATAAATGAAATCGTCTGCGACGGCAACCAGCTACCTTGTAAAAAACCGTTAACGTTTGATGCCTTGCCAATGTATGTGTCATTGAACTCTGCAGCCGTTTGGAACGTTGATCAAGGCATTTCCGGGATGACAGAAGCCTGGGACAAATTAAATACAAAAAATTTCTGTTCAAACGGGGCTCCTCGCATTGGTAAAAGTCCAGCAAAGAAGGATCTCAATTCTAAGATACCCGGTATGGGATTCATCGCAGATGCTATTGGTAACTTTACCACTTTGCAGCAAACAGATATCTTCTCTGTGGATACAAGAGATTTCTGTGTTCTGAAACGATCAAATGATGGTTTTGCAACAACTGGTGACGGCTGCCATGTTTCTCTTATGAAAAAACAAAGGTCAGATTTTAACATCGACCATACAAGCACTAGTAGCGCCCGGATCAAGGATGATCTTTTTGCTCTTGTTATGAAACAAGATCAGGTAGAAGATTCCCAACTTGAATCTTTACTATCGAAATTTTCGTGTAAATAATTACTTCTCTGTCCCTAAACCACATATTTTGGTATGATGTGTGTTCTCAGAAAAAGGGAGCACAGAACCATGTCCATGAAGCAAATTCTACATAATCTTGTCCAACGCCAGTCTAGCTACATCGAACTACGTTGGCATAAGCGCACAAGCCAATCTTTCGTTGCGACCAAAGGTCGCGTTGACGTTGCCAACCACTCTACAATTGAAGGCGTTGGGGTCAGAGCATTGATTGACGGTGCGTGGGGATTTGCGGCTACATCTGACATCAGCGAAGCTGCCATAAAACGAGCTATTGTGCAGGCACAAGCCAATGCAGCATTACTTTCGCGCGCCCGCAAAGGGCATATCATCTCGCTGAAAGCAGGTAAACTTTCTACCAAAGATTTTATTGGCGAAGGATTTTCTGAGCTTCAGGGCATGAACATCGCCGATAAACTGGGAAAGGTCATTGATCTAGAGCATCAACTGGCAAAATCATCACAAAGGATGCATACGGCCAAGGTTCGTTACACCGAATATATGGAAGAAAAAGCGATTGTCACGTCAGATGGGGCCAATTGCTCACTAAAAATCGCTCAGCCAGAATTATCTCTTTCAGCTATCGCCGAAAAAGACGGGCAACGCGCCACTGGTAGCAAGGGAGCAGGAGTTAGCGGTGGATGGACCTGCCTATTTAACCACCCAACTCTGAATCACGTCGTCCATGATATCGCCAAAACAACTGTTGACCTTCTCGATGCAAAATATCCAGAAGGCGGTCGCAAGAAAGTCATTCTTGCTCCAGCTGTCGTTGGACTTCTATGTCACGAGGCTATTGGTCACACCGTAGAGGCTGACTTTGTTAAAGCTGGCAGCGTGGCAGCCGGTAAAATTGGTCAAGCGGTTGCAAGTCCTCTGGTCACTATGGCTGATAGCGGCAGTGAAACAATTGCTGGCTATGCGGTGGGAAACCTACCTTTTGATGACGAGGGTGTAGAGACAGAAAACACAATCATTATTAAAGATGGTAATTTGGCGAGCTATCTGCACAACCGAGAGACGGCCGCTGAGTTTGGCGTCGCGCCGACTGGGAATTCGCGGGCCTGGCTGTTCTCCGATGAGCCGTTGATCCGCATGCGCAACACTTACCTTCTGCCGGGCCAGTCAAAATTGTCGGAAATGATTGAAGGCGTGGACGACGGATACCTTGTGGAAGGAGCTGGCAGCGGCCAGGCTGATAGCAATGGTGAGTTCATGTTTGGATGCAGTCACGTTTGGGAAATTAAAAATGGCAAAAAGACCAATCTCCTGCGCGAGGCAACTCTTTCCGGAATCGCGTTCGACGTCCTCAAAACGGTGGATGCCGTTAGTTCAGAATTTCAATGGGATCTTGGCACCGGTCATTGCGGAAAAGGCCAACCTGCCAAAGTCGACGCCGGTGGTCCTTATATCCGCTGCGAAATTAATGTTGGAGGACGCCAGTCATGAGCCAGACAAAAGACACTGTTTTAGACTTAGCCCAAAATCTAGATCAGGCCGCACAATCTACGATTAACTTTGCAAAGTCTCAGTCCGCAGACCGCACAAAAGTTTCCGCAAGCTGTACGATCGAAAAAAGACTTGTCGTGGAAAATAAGGAATTCACCTTAGCCAACACCTTAGAAAGCCAGAAAGTTGGCCTGCTGGTTCACAAGGATCAGAAAAAAGGCTCGGCATCTCTCAATAACGCAAACGAAACATCCTTGCACCGCGCAGTCAACGACGCCCTATCCCTCGCCAAGTTTTCTGTGGCCGATGAATTTTTGACGATGCCGGCTGCAATTGAGGCGCCGACAGCCAAGCCATTAAACTTCATGTGGAATGATCGCACAAGTAATGTGACCCTGGGTGATCTCCAAGAATTCACTCAGGCCATGCTAGGGCGCCTTACCAAGGATAAACGCGTAGCCCTTGATAGACTTGAAGTCAGCACATCATGCATGTGGCACGGACTTTACAATTCTCTTGGGATGAAACAATTCGAAACTCAGTCTTCAGTAAGCTGGAGCTTTATGGGTATGGCTGTTGATGGTCCCGATGTTAGTGGCTTTGACTACGACGGTCGCAGCACCTACGCATGGGACGGCGCTCTCGATCTCGCGCTGAAACAATGTGATGACTTCGTTGAAAAAGTTTTAAAAAATCTTAGACCAATCAAAGCGCCAACCTACAAAGGGGTTGTGCTGCTAACGCCAAGGGCGGTAGAGGAAATCCTACTAGGCACAATGCTCTACCACATGGCTGGTTCTAGCGTGATGGATGGCAAGAGCCAATGGGGTCAAAAAATTGGTACGCAAGTTGTCTCAAAAATGATTCACGTTGCTGATGATCCTCATAATGAACGTTTTTCTGGAGCAACGGCTTTTGATGGAGATGGTCTGCCTACCAATAATCGCTTGCTCATTAATGCCGGCGTTTTAATGACGCATTTACATGATTGCTACACAGCTAATCGTTGCAAATCTAAATCCACTGCCACATCAGGTGGGCCTTTTGCTTTGATGTGCAAACCGGGTCAAGATGATCTCAAATCTATGATGAATGCGAGATCTGAAATTCTAGTCGTAGACCGTTTTTCCGGAAACATTGACCCCATCAAAGGTGATTTTTCAGGCGTCGCAAAATCAAGCCACTATTTCAAAAACGGCACAGATATGGGTGCCGTTGCCGAAACGATGATCGCAGGAAACTTGTTTGAGGTCTTAAACAAGGTGATGGCCGTATCCTCAGTGACCGAAGATCTTTCTGGTTCAATGCAAATGCCGTGGATGGTTGTCGATGGAGTCAGTGTCACGGGCAATTAGTAAGAGTGGGTTCTACGATTAAAAATTGTGAATTTTTAGCGATTATGTCTCATTAATTTTACAGGGATTTTGTCTCCCCCTTGGTCTTTCGTAAATCTATCCACAGGGTTGAGTTTATTTTTATAACACCATGATTTTAGTCGCCTACCGCGCTGCGCTTGGTTGCGGGAT
>CAMDGW010000146.1 GCA_945897695.1 Pseudobacteriovorax antillogorgiicola
GAATCATGCGAGCAAACTGCGCTGCTTTGCCGATACCGACGTCAATCAGCAATTCATAGCCTTTTCGTCCGAGAACCCTTAGCCCTGAGTGGACGAGCATGGCCATTCCAGGGCGTGAGCCCTCGAGTGTATGCTTACCAAGATCGCGAGATCCGCGGCGGATGATGTATTGGGCATTGGTTTCAATGGAGTCTAGCGCGGTCTCAGATTTGAAAAGGCAAACGGCAGCCCCCATCGGGATATATAGCTGCTTATGAGCATCAATGGTGACAGAGTCTGCTCGTTCGATTCCTTTTAGAAGTTGGCGGTGCCTATCCGAAAATAACGTGGGAGCTCCCCATGCGCCGTCAACATGAAAATGGATCTTGTGCTGTTCGCAAATGTCAGCCAATGCTTCGAGAGGGTCCACGTTTCCAGTTTCCGTTGTGCCAGCAACACCAATAACTGCGATAACTCCGGTCTTTTTATTTTTTAATTCGGTAATTTTTTCTTCAAGTTTCTTGGGGATGATCTTGTTGTGTTCGTCGGTCTCGATGGCGATCAGATTGGATCGACCGATTCCCAGGAGGTCAGCTGCTTTTTTTAGGGAATAGTGCCCGCGGCTGGAAACCAGGATAGCGAGATTTTTCAGGTCATGGGCTGCAAGCCCCGCGGCAATGCCGTCCTGGTAAATACTTTTGAAATCGTTTTTTGCCGGGAGAAGGCGATTACGAGCCACCCACAGAGCCGTGATGTTAGCGACCGTACCACCGGAACAAAAGACACCTAATGCGTGATGCCGATCATGAGTCCAGGTTTCGTAGTAGTCATTACTTTGATGGTACACAAGTTTGTGCAGCATTCCGACAACTTGGCTCTCCAGCGGCGTGAACGCTTTTGACGTCTCAATCTTTACCGTGTTTTGATTGAGTGCAATCATGATTTTGGCAAGAGGAAGCATGAAGTAGGGCATGCTTGAGGTCATGTGACCAATAAATCCAGGAGCAGCCGTGTGTACGGACTGGCTCACCACTTTATCCATGAGAAACTTAGCCTGTTCGTGCACAAACATGGGTTCTTCTGGAATAGTGACGTTTTTGAAGTCTCGCTCGATTTCGGCAGGCTCCATTTCGCCAGCCACAATGTGATCTCTCAGAAATCCCATCAGATTTTGACTGATCTCGCGTTCAATTCGCATCAGTGTCGAATCTTCGTTTTCTGGAATTGAGAAAACTTTGCGCATGCTCTCGAGTGTGGCCTCGGCTTTCTTCGGCGATCGATTGGGCATGTTGTAGGGTCTCCTCGGCTAACACAAGCCTAGATAGCTGGTCGCGCTGCGGTCGTTAGTGAGAGCGTCTTGGGGGTATCGCACCAGCCTCGAGGCTTGCTACTAGGTTTGCCAGGTGGTCATTTTCTTCGGTGAATTGAAAAGCCAATTCTAAGCCCCATTGTTTTTTGATTTTTCGGGTTAGTCGTGCCGTTACGGACGGTGCGTAAAGATCTTCCGTTGGCGTGTCTATCTGGATCAGTACCTCTGGCTCCGCCTCTAGTAACGTATCAAGGTCCATGGCTCTTTGGGCCGTCTCAGGATTGATGACGTCCAAAGCAGTTAAAATACCAGTGTTGGAAATGTTGATGGACCTAAGTGTCCAAAGTAGTTGCCAAGATTCAAAGGGAATTGTGACGCAGACGCGCATGTCGGCATCGTAGCGCGCTGCTCTGCCTTCCACGTCTGATCCAGGATGCGAAAATGTCCAGTGCTGGAACATGGTAAACCTTTGTGATGATTCACTAAGTTTTTACCAAATTAATGGAATACTAGGCAAGGACGTTTGGAGTTTTCCCAGCAACGACGTTTTTGCGTGCGGGAGCCAGATGGATGCTTTCTTCGGTTTTAGCGGCAAGTTGGCCACAGGCGCCACTTACATCTAAACCCTTACTGTAGCGAACTGGCGCAGCAATGGAGCGATCGGCAAGATAAACCTGGAAGGCGCGAATTTCATCATCCGACGGTCGATCGTAGGGCATTCCAGGGTGGGCATTGAAGGGGATTAGATTTACCTTTGCCTTAAACCCATGCAGGAACTTCATAAGATCTTTGGCTTCCCGCAGGCCGCAGTTTTTTTCACGGATTAAAATATACTCAAAAGTGATTTTGTCACCGGTCTCTCGTTGATAATCAAGAAGTGCTGACTTTAGCTCGGATAATGGCCATTTTCTGTTAATAGGCATGATCTCCTGACGAAGATCGTCGCGAGCTGCATGGAGCGACACGGCTAATGCACAGCGAGCATCCTTAGCTAAATCGCGAATTTTTGGAACAACTCCTGACGTGGAAACCGTCACATGCCTTGCCGAGAGTCCAAAGCCATCGGGAGAGACAAGCATATTCACGGACTTTACGACGTTATCGTAGTTGTCCAAAGGTTCCCCCATGCCCATAAATACAACATGGGAAAGCCTGCGTCCCTCCTCGCGGACGATGCGTGCAGCAATAAGATACTGTGCAATGATCTCGTGTGTCGTTAAGTGCCGGAAGAATCCAAGCTTTCCAGTTTGGCAAAAGCTGCAGGCCATCTTACAACCCACTTGGCTCGAGACGCAGAGGCTCACGCGACCTTCATAGCGAAGGATCACAGACTCAATGTATTGCCCTGTCGGAGTTTTGAGTAAGAGTTTTGTGGACCCATCTTTTGAATTTAGGGCACTAACGATTTCAGGGAGTGTCCAGTCAAAGTCTTGAGCTAGATCTGCTCTAAGGTCTTTTGAGACGTTGCTCATCTGATCAGGACTGGTGACAAAGTGCTTGAATATCCAGTCAGCAGCCTGGGTGGAACGGAACCCGGGAATTTTCTTTTCTGTAAAATACTGAGTCCAATCAGGGCGCGAAAAATTCAAAAATCCCGTCTTTGTCGCTGAATGGACGACTGCACTGTTAGGGGTCTCGCTATGGCTCGACGATGTATTGAGATTGGCTTCCAAGAACGCACCCTTAAAAAGATCATCAGGCGGGTGTATTAGCTTAAAAAATTTCAAATTTCAATAAAATTATAAAATCAGTGGAAGACCAATTCTTAATAAATACAGGTGTTTACATAAGAGTCGATCATGGACCCCTGTCCGTAAATTGCAACTCACAACGTAGCACGATCAAAAAACAGGGTTGTTAGACGATCTCTGGGTGATTACCAGAATACCCACCATGGTTTTTGCGAATCCTCGTAAGTCTCGACTCGTTTCTTAAGTTCGGTTTCTGACAGGTTATAAATCCGAATCAGCCGCGTGACGAGACTCTCTTTTTGATCAACGTTACTGTACTCAATGACCCGTTTTTGATCTGGACTGTGATTTCTGAGGTCTCTCATTTTTTCTTCGTAGCGGATGGCGGCTTTTTCGTCGCCAATGGTCATGGCTCTTATCCAAGCATTACGCACTGAAATTGCCTCGCCAACTAAGCGAATCGAGGAGTTTTCAATCGGTAGCGTTGCAAGTTTATCTTTGCTCCAAGCGTAAACTTCATCAGGAGTTTTACCTTCCCAGACTTTGCCAATCTTATCAAAGTCCACAAGCTCTTTGTACACAACTCTCGCTTTGATATTTGCCATAATATTCGGGTCAGTAAAAAAAGATCCGCTCTTAATCGAGCCATAGATTTCAGCTGCGATTCGCGTGATGTCAACACACGTTCTTTCAATGTCCCAGTTATTGCTGGCTAGCTCATAAACGCAAAAGATCGGTTTGTTATTTTTGACAAATTTGACGATATCTGCATTCTCTTTGAATTTTGTGTCCGCCAGTATGTTGGAAATAAATTGCAGTTCTTTGTCAGCAGATTTGAAGTCCATAACAAAATTGATATTAATGTCCTTATTCGCAGATGCTCCGCGGAGCGCTTCTATTTTTTTCAGAAGCAGCAATTTTACTGCTTTACCCATTTGGTCATCAGCCTGAATCGCTTTGACCGCAGCAGATAGATCTCCTTTGTGTTCAGCGTAAATGGCTGCAAAAGTCTGAGCCAGGGCGTTGCCAACGGCGTCTTGGTTCGCTGGATCTGGTGGCGTTGAGTCATCTTTAAACTCTGATGTGGCGCGATTTGGGCTGTGTTTACAGGATGTGGCCATTAACAAGCCAATGACAATCGCAGTAACCGAGACTTTGAGGTTCATGAATCTTTGCTCCTTTGTAACGCTGTCTAAGACCTGCGTGTCCTTTCGGATTAATTCGTGTTTACGTAAATCTCAAAAAAGCTAAGTGATAAAGCTTGGCGTCTACCACCAAATTAAAAAAATTAAATGAAAACACAAAAAACCCCAAAAAATCATTTTAATTGATTGGGTTGAGATGACTCAAAAGATGTTTTTTCACCTGTTATGAAGGTCAATCGGAGCCCTAAGTTTGGCGTGATAAATTTTTCTACAGTAAAATTGAAAGAACACACCATAGGAAAAAGGGGACGTCATGAGGTCACATTTAAAGGCTTTGCTTTGTATCGTATTGCCATTTACCGCTGCCTCATATGGGATCGCAGAAGATCTCGACAAAGCACCACCAAGTTTTGCGCATCTGGGACGTAAAGCAGTGTTTGCCGATTTTTCACACGTAGGGTTATCCCTAAGTTTTGACGCTCTAAATGGTAAAGCCCGCGCTCGAGCAGTCATTGAGTTTGAAGTGAGAGAGGCGGGAATGCCTGTTTTCGACATGATACCTTCGGCTGAGTCAGTGACCCTTGACGGAGTCGCGGTTGATCGGTCTGCTGTTTCTGCTGTGAAAGATCCTGATAAGCAATCCACGGTTAGGGTTTTAAGTGTGGATGTAGTCCCAAATCAAAAACACACGCTTGAAATGGTTTATGATCTTTCAGGCAAAGTCACGTTTTCCCAAGGGACGGTTTCGGCCGGGTTTTTCATGAGTGATTTGTCAGATCGAGAGTACTGGGAGCAATACGCACCAACAAATTTTGAGTTTGATCAGTATGCTCAAACCATGTCCGTGGAAATCTCAGGAACCGACAAAAGACATGAAATATTTGCCAATGGTGAGGTGGAAGAGCTCGCTATGAATAAATGGCAAGTTAGTTACCCCTCGTATTACTCCACGTCTTCGTTCTATTTCCATTTGGTTAAACAAGGGCGCTTTAACGTCAGTCGCTCAACCTACCAAGGGCTGGCTGCAGAAATTCCTTTGACCGTTTACAGTATTTCCCAGTCTAATGTTTCAACAGGTATGCAGAGGCTTAAAGAGTACATGGCTGAGTTGGAAGGTACCTACGGTGCCTTTGCCCACCCGTCGTTTACGGCGTATATCACTGATTCAGGCGGTGGTATGGAGTACTGTGGAGCAACTGTGACTTCGCTTTGGGCACTTGGACATGAAACAACACATAGCTGGTTTGCCCGAGGTGTCATGCCAGCAAATGGCAACGCAGGCTGGATTGATGAGGCGATTGCCAGCTGGCGTGATGACAACTATCCACGGAGCAATGGTCCCTCGAGATCACCGCGAATGCTTGGTGGATTTTCACCCTATAAAAGATTTACGACTCAGGATGCCTATTCATACGGCGCCGATTTGATCAGCGATTTTGACTCAATGGTTGCTCGATCTAGTGACTCTGGCATGAAAGGCGTTCTGCGCGACATGTTTGCAACCTTCAAGCGGCAAACGATCACTGTGCAGATGTTTCAAGGGCATATGGAGCAAGCACTTGGCACATCCCTTCAGGCTTTTTTTGATAAGTACATTTATGGTCGCACAAATAGCGGAATGGTAGAGTCCAGGAATGCTGGATGGGATGTCAATTGGAGTCACCATCCACGTCCATTCACCCAAGAAGAGCTTCTGAAAATTCGGTAGAGCGCAATTGCAGGATAAGTTGGCTGGTTATTGCCATGACAGGCACAACCGTCTGTTTTAACTGGCCATGTCTCCTGCTTTAAAAGGCCAAAAATCAGCTAACAAGACTTTCACACTTTGAGTTGAAATCCTTGAGGGTCAGCCTTTGTGCAGACTTTATGCAACAGAAAGCACTTGGCTTTTTTCCCGTGCCCGATCATTTAGTCATGAAACAGCAGAAAATCCGCCAAAGTGGCGTCTTCTCAGTGGGTTATGACATTAAAACTCATTGAAAACTCTTCGTGGATGAGGTAGGTACCTCGCTCGGCAAGAAAATGTTTTTTAAGAGATAAAGACGACGAAGAGGTGTCCATGGATCTTGTGATCGTAGGTATAACCCTGCTTATAGTGGTGAGCCTTTATTTCAGAAATAACCCGTTGGGGCATTCGCCAAAATTT
>CAMDGW010000147.1 GCA_945897695.1 Pseudobacteriovorax antillogorgiicola
AATAGGATGAGAAAAAAACAACACACACACTAAAAAAATCGCGAACTGTCGCATACACACTCCAATATAAATGGATCATTAGGGAAAATCGTAACAGCAGCAATTAAAAGATCAAGCCCCTATTCGGTCAAGAACGTCGTGCAAAATAAAGCCTAGATGATCCCCTAACAATCGCAGGGTGCAGACGGCACCATTACCGTGTGCGCAAAATTATAAACCAATCACAAACTCAGCGCTTTCGAGACACATTGTCTCTACTCACTTATCTCCCTACCCTAGCTTCATTTGTATGAAAACACTTCTTATGCATAGTTGATCATGAGCAGCTTGAGCGAGAAATTTATCGACCTGTCCCAGTTGGTTACTATTGTTCTTTTATTGGATCTCAATGTTGCCGTTACTCACCGCAAGCTTGAGTAAAATAGCCTCTGGCGAGTTTGAAGAGACGATCCCCTCTGAGGAACCATTTATAACCGAAGCTTCATACTTATATTTTTTGGCGGAATCGGGAGCAATATTGATGCGACCATTCTCCAACTTTATATCCGCCTTTGATTGTGGACGATCTAGCTCTACCTGTCCATTTGCACCGCGCACGATCAAAGTAAGTCCCACCGGAATTTCAAGATCGCAGTCGGCATCACTCGAGTTAAATTCAAAGGCGAAGGTATGGCTTTGACTGTCTTCTTTGGCAGTAGGATTTCCCCCGCTAATCGCGCATGACCAGTGCAACTGCTGATCTGTGGAATGCGAAAGATCAAACTCTCCATTTGCAAAATTGACGGATATGGATGAGATCTTGGACGCATCAATTTTTGTTTCACCGTCGAAATTTGTGCTATTTTTTCGAATTTCAGGATTCGATCCGTTTGATTTAGAGGCTTCATTTACTTCAATCAGGCCTCCCAGGATAACCACCTGCCCAGTTTTTTCGTCAACCTTTAGTACGGGAGTAAATCTCCATAAAATCATAATAATAGTAAAAGCGGCGATCCCTAAAGTACCCAAAAATCCAATGGTCAGCCATTTAATGACTGGAGTTTTCGACGGTTTTCCAGGTTTAATTCCTCGCTCCATCAAATAACGATTAGCTACGTTTTCAGGCTCACCCAAAGCCGCCAAAATATCACGCACACTGGTCTGTGGGTCTCTCCCTTGAGCTTCAATCACATGGCTTTTTATTTCAGTGATTATATCCGAGCGGTCGCTTACCGAGATTTTACCTAATCCACGATCAAGCTCTGTCAGATAGCGTTCAAGTTGCGGATCTAATTTCATGACGATGTCTCCTGCCTTATCTCAATTGATTGAAAATTTTTAGACTGTTGTCGAATTCGAGCTTCATTGACTCCAGCAATGTCGTTCCGCTTGAAGTCAGAGAATAAAACTTTCTTGGGTGCCCTTTGATCTGTTTTGTTTCCCAAACAGACTTCAATACATTGTCACTCGTCATGCGGTTGAGGAGGGGGTACAAGGTGCCTTCCTTTAAATCCAATTCCACCTCACGCAGCTTTTCCAACAGATCAAACCCGTAGACGCGATGATGCTTCTGAATCAAAAGCAAAATACATAGCTCCAGGTAGCCCTTGCGTATCTGCACTTTCCAATTTGCGAGTAATTCATCCATTTCGACATACTTAGTATTACTAGGTATATTGTGTCAACTGGTATTATGGTAATTTGCGAGAGACCTTGAATGTCCTGCAAATATGAGGTGGAAGTCATTCGTGGAGTTTTGCATTGGCCCTAATGGTTTGTGGGCTGTGTGGACGTCTAATGAACAATCTTTCGTTCTCGGTGTCATATTTTCAGACATCTAACCAACATATAATCCTATTAATTTTGGATGGTTATGCCTGGCATTGCCTTTGCAATGTATTACATGATACGAGCCTCTTCATCTTGTAGCCTCGTTGAAGGAGAAAATTATGCACAAGAAAGCATCTGCCTTATCCCTGATTTCATTAGTGTTTTTGACCGTTTCCTGCGGCCAAGCACAATCAGGTGCAAAACTTCAGTCTGTTCCTTCGGGAGTTGAACTTCCGCTTTCCTCCATCGGCCGCGGCGCGACGATGACTTTGACTAAAGACCTTGAGGTTCCTGCGAACAGTGACTCAATAATCATGGATGTAGCACAGAGCACTTTCAGAACCGATCATGACGAGACCAACGTTTATCACAAGACCTACACGGTGTGCGGAATTCAGATGAAATCCGCTTCAGTTGACCGCCGCGTGATTCCAGCCGGCACAGTATTCAACTTCACAGGCGAAGCGGGATCTCATCCTATGGACGCCAATTCAAATTTCAAATCAATCGATCTTTCCTTGTCAAGCCCAACGGACGCGCTGTCAGTCGGCTGTTTGAATCTTGTGACGCAATGCTGGCAGGGCTTGTGCGATCCTTACGAGCAGGCTAGTTTCTCCATCAGAGACTTCAAAAACTACATGAGCGGGACTGCTACAGTTGATCAGGCTACGCCTGTGATTGTTCAAAAAAAGTAAAATTCCGCGCCGCGTGACGCCCCAAAACTCACATATTGACCGCCAACGAATTCAAAGTCGCCAAGCATCTCTTGCAAATCTGGTGATTCCAGCTTTGACTTTTGCAGCTTGAGACAGCGCCCCCTTGGACTGAACCGTTTTACAAGACGCCACTGGAAATAACAGGCTGACGGCAATAACGATTTTCATAAATCCCCCAAAAGTTGATGTCGCTATCGGCATCGTCATTTGCTTTCTTTGGCCCCCTCAGAAAACAGCGGCTATTTCCGAGGCATGCCTCAAAACGCACCCTCGTCGAATCATTTTAGGGAGTCTTTTGGGGACACTTAGGTCTAAAAACGCCTCATGTTGCCCATCACGAAGACTTACTAAACTTCCGTAATGATGGGAAAATTCCAACCAAATGCTAAGGGTCCTAGGAATTACGGCTGGGAACACTTTTACGCCTCCAATTTTAATAGAATTTAAGTTGACTTTAAAATCGCCCACCCTTAGATTCCGCCTTGCCAGAAGGCGCAGAATATTTGACAGTCCAGCGGACTGCCGCTGGTTTAATTGCCTCGTGTGATTAGACTGGAGGAAAGTCCGGACTCCAAAGAGCAGGATGCTGGCTAACGGCCAGGCGGGGACAACCCGACGGAAAGTGCAACAGAGAGCAAACCGCCAACCCGACGTGAGCATTCACGGCGGCGGTAAGGGTGAAACGGTGAGGTAAGAGCTCACCAGCAGTTTGGTGACAAACTGGCTCGGCAAACCCCATCCGGAGCAAGACCAAACAGAGGAAGGTTTCGGCGAGTTCATCGAGAAATCGGTGGAGGTAACTGAACGAACGTCGGCTCGACGTCTCCCGGGTAGGTCGCTTGAGGTGATTGGTAACAGTCATCCCAGATGAATGGCAGTCTCTGCTCTTTCGAGAGCAATGACAGAATCCGGCTTACAGCTGTCCTGGCAAACTCTACGCCTTCTGGCAATCCCACAATCTCGAGGAAAACAATGCCCGTTCGGTCCATAGATGTTTTTGCTGACGTCGTCGCAAAATTCGATAATGACTGTAATGCCTTTGTTGCAAAACTTGTCCAAGCGCAGCAAGACGGCGCTCTCCCAGTGGCCATAGGGCCTGCACTTCGTGATTTTCCGGGATCATGGCGCTCGAAGTTCACGGCCATTGAAGGCGACAAATCTAAAATGCCGCTGATCGTCGAAATTGGCTGTCACACGGGCCAAACACTTTGCGACATGGCAGAACGACACCCCGAAGCGCTGTTTGTCGGAATTGACATCACTTTCAAGCGAGTGGTTCATACTGCTGAACGAGCCAGAGATCGCGGACTGAAAAATGTTTTCGTCGTTTTGGCCAACGCGGGTGGACTTGCCCCCCTATTCAGCGAGGGTGAAGTTGACGGTTTTGTCACATTTTTCCCGGACCCATGGGTTAAAAAGAAGCATGCTCGTAACAGACTCTACTCAGAATCTTTCTGCTCCACTGTTTACCGCCAGCTATCTGCAAGAGGATTTATTTGGTTGAAGACGGATCAGCTGCCTTACTTTGAAATGGCCTGTGAATTTACAGAATCCGTTGGATTTCGTGAAACAGCGAGCCTTCCTGTTTTTGCTGCAGGAGATTTTTCGAGCCTTTTTTTACGGCGTTTTGAACTGAAAGGCCAGCCTTGGTACGGACGCAAATGGGTCAAATTAAACGCGTAATTACCGATGTTTGTCCGCGCACGATGCGATGCGCTTTCATACATGGTATTATGATAACTGAGACTTTTCACAGGCAGGGCCCGAAAAACCTATGAGCCAAAAAGCAAACATAAGAAATATGGGCGCAAAAAAAGCACCAGAACTTCTTACCGTCGACAAACTTATTACATTTGCCGAGCAAGTCATTAGAACCGACAAGATGGCAGCCCTCAGAGCGCAAGATGGAGTCGGCGATCTAGCTGCTAAATCCAATGACCGGCCTGGATCCGTCGCCCGCATCAGCGCAATCGACGAGCTTTGTGGCCAAACCGGATCTGTAAAAGTTAAGACAGATGATGGCGAGGATGAGGATGAAAAACTAATCCAATTTTCTAAGCCACGAGTCGGATCCTAAGTGAGCCAAACGTGAAACAACCGGGTTGCGTCCACATAATTAGCAAACATCGCGCTTTCAAAATAGACCGCAAGAAGATTTCTGCGATTGCCAGCGAGATCTGTCGACGCCTGGGAGTCGCACACTATGAGGTATGCCTTCAATTTGTTTCCCCACAAGTGATGCAAGAACTCAACAAACAGTACCGCGAAAAGGACAAATCCACCGACGTACTTTCCTTTCCGCAATACACCTGGAAGAAGCCGCTAAAATTTCAAAAAGACCCGCCAGAGCCACGACCGATCATCAACCCTCTGCCCCTAGGCGACGTCGTCATTTCAGCTGTTGATGCAGCAGATAATGTAAATAATTCTCAGGAAAAACTCTCGCGGGAGATTTGTTTTTTGCTTGTTCACGGAATCTTACATCTAGTAGGGCATGATCACATGAAACTGGCTGAGAAGAAGCGGATGTTTGCTGAGCAAACCAAACTCATGCGCCTATTTTCCGGTAAAAAAAGTAAGCCGCCAATGTGGCAAGGTTGCATCGTACCAGCATCAAAAAGTCAGCCACTCAAAAAAAACACTGTAAAACTCAACACAGTTAAGAGTCAAGAACAGCGCTCCACACGAGGGATGAGATAAGTAAATATATGGACGAGTTTTTTAAAAGCGATACAACTGCCATCATTGGCTTTCTAACCTGCGGCGCAATATCTTTCCTTTTTTCAGGTGCTGAAACTGCAATCACCGGGCTGGGATCGCTAAAAGCAAAACACATTCTCGATACAAAGGGCGAAAAAGCCAAAGAGCTGAACTTATGGCTTCAGCATCCAAGCCGGGTACTAACAACTATTCTTCTGTTTAATACAGCCGTAAACATCCTCGCCTCTGCGTTGGCTACAGAGTATGCCCACAAATATTTCGATGATCAGGCGCTAGCAATTGCAACGGGTTTTACAACAATTTTTATTCTGATTTTTTCTGAAATCATTCCCAAAACGATTGGTAAAATTTATACGGAAACTTTAGCGCTACCTGCGATGAAGTTCATCCACTTTTTCTATCGATTGAGTTTTCCACTGGTTCTAAGCTTTAGCTACATTGCGAGCCGACTCATTGAATCATTTGGCGGAGGCAAACATCAACCTGGACCGCAAATAACTGAAGAAGAATTGGAGTTTCTTGTCAACGTCGGAGAAAAAGCTGGCGTGTTTGAAGAAACCAAGCAAGACATGATTTCAGGTGTCTTTGACTTCGACGAAATCAAAGTTCGCGAAATCATGACACCACGAACCGACATGACTGCCATCGAGCTCAAAACACCACTGCGTGAAGCTGTCAAACTTGCTTACGAAAGTGGTCACGCGAGGATTCCGGTTTACGATGAGAGAATCGATAACGTTGTGGGAATCCTTTTGGCAAAAGATCTGCTGCAATTTGCCGCGACTCCAGAAAAACTTCAGTCAGTCCGCATTCAACATTTGATGAGAAAAGCTCACCAGGTCCCTGAATCAAAACTTATTATGGATGTTTTCAAGGAACTCAAACGCACCAAAACCCATATGGCTATCGTTATCGACGAGTACGGAGGAACAGCCGGTCTGATTACACTAGAGGATATGCTAGAAGAGATCGTGGGTGAGATCCAAGATGAGCATGATGAAGAACAGGCTAAGGTTATTGAG
>CAMDGW010000148.1 GCA_945897695.1 Pseudobacteriovorax antillogorgiicola
TGTCCTCACTCAGGGCCCCAAACGACATCGAAAATCTGGCATCACAATTTACTGCTAGTCGAAGCTCATCTGAGCGACTTGCCAAAGACAAAAACTCGCGAAACTTTTGTAAAGCGTTAGTCGCAGACACCCCAGATATAGAGCCAAAAACTGCATTTTTTCTAATTTGCTCAGGTAGGGGAAGCAGGGAACCCTCTTGCGAGCGAGCAATCCATTCCATAAAAAGGATATGAGCCTGAGCCATATTACCGGGACCAAAGATAAAGCCGCACCCAGGTTGGTCGGCTATTGATCGCCAAACACCGTCAAGAAAACTAGTCATAGTAAATTGCTCAGCCCCAGAAAGTGCGGCAAAAATTCGATTTAGCCGCCCGATCTGTGGCGTCAGTCCTTCTTTAAGTACCTTCGAAGATGCCAGTCCAAAGTACTCGGCCTCAGCTCGCGACTTTAAGCGCTCGGAACTGGCTTGCCACATCAACAATGGAGACAAGCCCGTCAATCGTTTATCTAGCGCCATGTAGCCAGTACTAGGTTCCCGCTGAATAACTCCATGCGCCATGAGCCTGCGGCCAAGTTTTCCGACCAAACGAAGCCTTTCCATCAGTAAAGAAGTCGGCTCCGTAGTTTTTTTTGCAAGTTTCAGACCTGATGTGACCTCTTCTAAGGAACAACCGACGAGCCCATCAAGTCTAATCCAAGCTGCTTCATCCTGCATGGCCGCCTCCATGCGGGCATAAACCACCTGCTCGGGCACAGAAAGTTCTAGCCAAACGGGAGTCCATAATACGAGCGGTAATCGTTTCCGATTTACCCCTGACAGACTGTGGCCCCCTGTAAGACGACGAATCAGGTCCAAGTGAGTGTCAGTATAGCCAGTTAAAAGCTCCACAGCCAAAGAGCTCGGTCTTAGTCTCAGTTTTCGATTATGGGGATTTGTTGGGTCGGAAACCCATGTTTCATTTTCAAATAGTGGCACACAGCTGATTTCAGATGTCTCTATGGAAACGGGAAACCGTAATTGAGATAAAGATTCGAAGACTCGTGCTAACCGTTCTTTGGCAGCGAGATCAACTCCAGAAAGATGCTTTTGCGACTGACTCCAGTCTAGTTCAATGACGTCAACCACATCAGATTCAAGCATCTGTCGCTGGACATCGCCTAGAAGAACAGCAAGGAGACTCAACTCTTGCGGCGTAAACCTTGGAAGTAATCCAGCGTCACAAACGCCGACGACTGATGGCCCTTGGGAAGATAACGACGCCGCAGCCTCAAAAGCATGAACCCACCAACCTGGAACGAACGTGCGAGCCGTCTCCAGTTTTACTGCGGGAAATGTTTTAGGAAAGACCACGAGATCCTTTCACGGCAAGGCGTACACGTTTTTGTGGTTGAGTCACACAACAGTGGTACTAAATTTCTACATAGACTGTCGATGAAATTTTGCCCCAATAAAGGAGTATAATTTTTTGATCAAAGTCGCTGATATTACGACAAAACTCGCTCTGACGAGGGATGTTACCACCATCAGGCGAGTCTCAAATGATACTAGGGTCGAACAAGCAGATCAGTGATGTCCGTGGCGCACCAACGCGTGAATTTCCTCTTCCTTGACGTGTGGCTTATCCGTGATCGGATGCTTTTCATTTTCATCTTTCACACTGGCGATACCACCGTGCAATACGGGTCGCTTAGCCAAGTAATCCTTAGTGTAAACCCATCTATCTTCAGCAAGCCCCGCCATAACATACTCAGGACCGAGACGGATTGCGTCCACAGGACAAGCCTCCTCGCAGAAACCGCAGAAGACGCAGCGGAGAATATCAATCTCAAATCGAACGGGATACTTTTCAATTTCGTTCTCCGGGTGCTGCCCTGCTTCAATATGAATGCACTGAGCTGGACAGTTCGTGGCACAAAGAAAGCAAGCCGTACATCTGACATTACCATCTTCACGAAGCGTCAAAAAGTGCTTGCCCTTGAATCGGCTACTATAGGTGGCCTCCTGTTCTGGCCACTCAAGTGTCTCAGTTTTCTCACGCCCTGTGATCTGAAGAGCAAAAGTCTTCATCGTGAACTTCATCCCAGTCATGATGCTGGTGAAGTAACCCCACGCCGCAGCAAATGGATTCGGATCAAAAGGTGGAGGAGCGACTTTTTTTACTGCCATTTCGTATAACTCCTTTCAGTGAGCCGACTTATAAGCTTCAGCAACAGCTGCAACCGTTCCACCAACACATAGTGCGCCGGCTACCGGACAAGCAAATGGAGTCGTTAAATGACCTTCTTTACCCTGATGGTTGATGAACGTTCCGCGTTTTTCTGCAAAGCCCTTCAGGGGAAGTACATGCTTTGCCGTTTTAATGTCATCAATCAGGCCGTTGACCGTCCAGAATGATACGAACTCGAGCTCAGACAAGGCAATCAGGTGAGATTTCAGACTTGGAAAGCCCGACGTCAGCTCAGGGACAAGGGCTATAACGACCTTGGCACCGCACTTGGCAACCTCTTCGTGTTGGTTTCTGGCCACATCAGCTGTTAACCCATGGCGATGTAACGATGCTAGAAGTCCATGTGTATTAGCATTTCGATCTCCCCTAAGAAGGAGCCCATCGAAATCCGCCACTTTTTCCGTTGGCTCACGCCACTGAAAGACTTTCTTGATACCAAGTTTCCCAACGAAGAAATCAAAGAAAGCATCATACTCTTCATTGGTGTATTGCGCCGAAACAAGGAGGGCAATTTCCTCAGTCTTGTGGGTTTTTAGTTTATGAGCCAGCAATTTGACTGCCTCACCGACTTCAGCGTCTCGGCGCTTGCCATGGTCTACCACAATAGCAACGCGCTGGCGCTCCTCTTGGTTTAGATGGCGGTATGTCCCACGACCATAATCACACATCCAATGTCCGTTTGGCTGACCTTCACGGGGTTTGACACGATAGTAAGTACCTGTTTCCTCTTTGCCAAAAACATCAATCTGGCAGCCTGTTGCACAGCCAGGACATGTCGCTGGCTTATCTTTAAGAAACCAGACGCGCTGCTTAAAACGGAAGTCTTTGGAGGTAAATGCACCGACTGGACAAATATCCACGAGGTTAGTTGTATAGCCGTGGGTCACTTTCTTTCCTGGGTATGTGCCAATGATCGCATGATCACCGCGATCAAAAATACCGAGGGCTCCCGTTTTTGTGACTTCGCTCTCAAAACGTACGCAACGGCTGCAGAGAATGCAGCGTTCTGTGTCGAGCACCAAGTCACCGCCAATATCCAGTGCCTTTGGCTTCAGCACTTTAGGCCGATCCATCTGGCTTTGGTATTTACCAACCGACATATAATAGTTCTGGAGCCCACACTCACCCGCCTGGTCACAGATCGGACAATCCAGAGGGTGATTGATGAGATGAAATTCAAGGGCCCATTTATGTGCGTCTTTGACTTCCTCGGTATCGGTCCTCACTTCCATGCCTTCAGTTGCTTGAAGGTTGCAGGCGATTTCAAGCTTTGGACGCCCCTCAATCTTGACAAGACAGAACCTACAAACGCCAGCCACAGAAAGACCCGGGTGCCAGCAAAAATGTGGAATGGCGATCTTCATCTGTTGAGCAGCTTGCATCACAGTCGTGCCTTTGGACACCGAAACTGACTGACCATTTATTTTAAATGAGACTGTTTCACTCACGCCGAAGTACCTCTCTTGATGTATTCTCGTATTTCATCACCGAATTTTTTTGTTATCGCCATGGTTGGCATAGCCGCCGCATCCGATAAAGCGCAAATAGTTCGACCACCCATTTGTTTGGCAACGGTCCACATTTTCTCGACATCGGACTCGTGTCCTTCATGGTCATAAATGCCACCCATGATATTCGCCAACCAACCTGTTCCTTCACGGCATGGCGTGCACTGCCCACAGCTTTCATGATGGTAGAAGTCTGCAATCACCTTCATCAGCTGAACCATACTCATGCGGTCATCGATAATCATGATGGCACCAGATCCAAGCATCGAGCCTTTGGCTGCAATTGCTTCATAATCTAACGTCAGGCCTTTTAGTTCTTCAGGAGTCAAAATGGGCGCGGATGCTCCACCCGGAATACAGGCTTTCATCGTACGGCCAGGAAGCATGCCGCCGCAGTCTTCATTCAGGAGTTTTTCGAAGGAATAACCCAACGGAAGCTCGTACACGCCAGGTTTCTTGATGGCACCGGCGATTGAAAATAGCTTTGTTCCCGGGGATTTTTCAGTTCCGATAGCTTTGTATGCGGTTGCTCCGTTATTGATAATCCACGGCACAGCGGCAAATGTCTCAGTGTTATTAACAACCGTTGGCTTGCCGAGGTAACCACTCACCGCAGGAAACGGCGGTTTTAGTTTTGGCTGGCCTTTTTTACCTTCAAGCGAGGAAATCAAGCCAGTCTCCTCACCACAAATGTAGGCGCCTGCACCGGTATAATGATCCAAATCAAAATCAAATCCTGAACCAAGAATATTCTTGCCCAGGAAACCTGCTGCATAAGCTTCCTTGATTGCTGTTTCAAGCCACCTGATCTCATCGAAAAACTCATAGCGAGTATAAATATACCCCTTCGTCGCCCCAATCGCCTTCGCTGCGATAATCATGCCCTCAACAAGCATGTGAGGACTTAGTTCTGCGATATAGCGATCTTTGAAAGTACCAGGCTCGCCTTCATCGTTATTGCAGATCAAATATCGTGGACCCGCAATATTCTGAGGAACAAAGCTCCACTTTAGCCCAGTGGGAAAGCCGGCTCCCCCGCGACCCCGAAGTCCTGACTGTTTGACTTCTTCGATAATCTGTGACGACGGCATGGCAAAAGCTTTTTTTAGAGCTGAATAGCCACCTTTTGACTGATAAGTAGCAAGGGCCCGGCTGTTGGGCATTCCTTCAAACTCTGTGAGGATTTTGACTTTGTCGGTCGTATTTCCCATTTTTTCACCTCACTTCAATGACGAATATTTTTCGAGGATCTGATCTACATTGTCTACAGTAACCTTGTGATGACGATCCTTATTGACAATTATAGCTGGTGCCTGATCACAAACACCTAAACAAGGAACACCGATCACTTCAAACGCAGCATTGTCACCATGCTTTTCTTCAAGGTGTTTGATATGCCCTTCAATCCTCTCAATGACTTCGTTGGCACCCATCATGCAGCAAACAATATTGTCACAAACCTGAATTGGATGCTTTCTGGGTTTCTTTTGGTAGTAGGCCTTATAGAAGGTAAGCACTTCCTTCACCTGGACCCGGTCTAGGCCGTAAGTTGAATTCAATGCCTCAATATGCTTTTCCTCAACCCATCCACATTCGTCTTGAATAGCATGCAGTACCGGCAAGATCGCTGTACGTTTTGTCTCGTACCTCGTTAGCTCTTTTTTGATTTTGTCCTGTAGACCTGGGGAAAACGTGTTGTTATCGCTCATGATCAATTTGTCCTTAATTAGCGGTCCAATTCACCGGCAATAATATTCATGGTACCAAGGGTTGCTGCGATATCAGCAATCATATCGCCCTCCACCAGCTCAGACACTGCCTGAAATATCGCAAAGCACGGCGGACGACACTTCACCCGGTAGGGCACTCCACTTCCATCGGAAACAACGTAGAAGCCCAATTCGCCATTTGCCGCCTCGTATCCCTGATAGATCTCACCAGCTGGTACTTTTACACCATTGATAACTTGCATGAACTGGTTCATGAGGCCTTCGATATTTCCGTATACATCCTGTTTGTTCGGCAGAACAATTCCAGGATCATCAACATCAATGGGGCCGCTTGGAATGTTATTAAGACACTGGTCCAAGATGCGGCAGCTTTCCAAAATTTCTGCCATTCGCACTTGATAGCGATCATAACAGTCACCACGATCACCAACTGGAACATCAAACTCCAATTGATCGTATCCATAATAAGGCGAGTAAACACGCATATCCAGAGGCACTCCAGTGGCACGAAGACATGGACCAGTCCATCCCCAGTTCATCGCGCTCTCTGCCGATATTTTACCAACGCCAACCATGCGCTTAACAAAGATCCGGTTCTTCGTACAAAGCAAATCAATTTCGCGATGGGCTTGGCGAATTGCTTTTACGACGTCGCGCGCTTCATCAACCCAGCCATCGGGGAAGTCAAAACCCATGCCGCCAATCCGAGAAAGCGAGACAGTTAAACGGGCTCCACAGAGCTTTTCAAACAAACCGCAAACGCGCTCACGAGCAGAAAATCCGAGCCAGAAATTT
>CAMDGW010000149.1 GCA_945897695.1 Pseudobacteriovorax antillogorgiicola
CACCGCCTGCGCCTGTGACCTTGGCTGCCAACGCTCCGTGCCGCAGTGCAGCATCAACCACGTGAGAAACAGGGTCCGTCACGACGTCGGCATCCGTGAGCAGTTTGTGGCTGCGAGTCATGGCGTCAGCCAAGAGTGCGGTATCACCATCTCTAAGGGCTCTCGCGGCGTCCGCAGTGACGTCATTAAAAATGGAGATCAAGGAAGAGGCATTGGCTGTGAACCAAGGCTCAGCTTTCCGGACCATGTTGATCGTGGGCGAGCGCACGCCGGTGTCGAGTAGAACAAAACACCAAGGAAGATTAGATCCTTTGGGGCGGTTTACCACCACTGCTTCGGCATCGCGTCCGCGCTCAAAAAGGATGGCTTGTTCAAGTGCAACCACTGATGTGTCGAGGCCAGATGGGTTACCGTGGAATCTGCGCTCGAGGCGATTGGCAAACTGGGATAATCTAGCCGGCGTCAACGAGATTCCGCAAACCTGGCTAAGGCCTCGTAGCAGGCTAACACACAGGCTAGCAGATGAGCCTACACCCGCCCCTAGCATGAGCGAGCTTTGACCATCGATTGAAATGTTGAAAGGTGTAACGGCAAGCACTTCAAATGCCTCATGGACCATTTCAATGAGCTGTTCATTGACTGATTTCCCGCCAATTTGAAACTTTATTTTGGGCGTATTAGTGATGACGCGGTCAGTATATATTCGAAGATTCATAGATTTCGAAAGCAATGGGATCGCAATGGCGCGAGCTCCGTAAACGACAGCGTGTTCGCCAACCAAGATAATTTTACCCGCGGCACGAGCGGACGCGCTGCTGCGCACCGGTGTCATCTGGCGTCCAAGCTGCTGTGTAAATGTGAAGTTCAGCGTTTTTTCGCTGTTACTTGTTCGGTTGCTTTCTGGCGTCCACAAGAGATCAGACATAATGGACCTCCGAATGACTTTCTGACAACAGTCCTTGCTTGAGCGTTGGGCCGTCCCCGATTTTGTCAATGATCAGTTGTGACTTTGGCCAGGTGGACTTGATTTTCGCAGTAATCAAAGCGACGTTCCTTGACTCACAGATGAGGTGAATGTTCGGTCCGGCATCAATAGTGAACCATGCTGGCAAATTTCCAGCTAACCGCTCGCTGCGGACCCAGGCTATAAACTTAGTTGTCTCCGGCAGGAAGTAATTAACTTGCGGGGTTCCTGTCATTGCTACGGCGTGCATCTCCAAAGCGTCGTTTTCTATTTCTTGGCCCAGTGATTCGATGTTGTGTTCCTTAATGTCAGAAAAAATCGCCTCAATACGAGAGGGGGCTCCTGCGAGTCTTGCTGGAAATAACGGACTTCCCCATGCGGCTTGGTGGGCGTTCGTCGAAGACGTGTGTTTTTCTTTGTCGGATAAAATGACGACGATGTCAGCTAATTGCCAGTGAGAAGCGGGCGCAATCTGTTCAATCTTTTGGGCGTCAGCAGACTGCCCTGCTGCCCAGTGGACAAAGCCGCCAAACATGCTGCGACCGGCACTGCCACTTCCGCGGCGTGCGAGGTGTGCCAACCGTTCACGACTCAGTCCGAGGACTGATAATTGGCCCCATTCGTGATGTCCCGTGAGCGCAGCAACAGTTGCCAGCGTGAGGGCAGCAAATCCGCTGGCACTGCTTGCAACTCCGCAGCCTGTTGGAAATAGGTTGCGGGATTCAACTTCCAACGCTCTGGCAATGTTTAGCTCTTTTCTTAGAAATTGAAGGTGCCGGAACACCTTGTGGCTAGGTTCAACGTCTGACGAAACCGTTACCCCTGCGAAATGAAAAACATCACGGTCTCCATCAATTCTTTTAACCGTCGTGATAGTTTTACAAGCTGATAGCGTCATGGATAAGGAGTCATTTGCTGGCCATTGAAGCTCCGCATCTCGCTTACCCCAATATTTTATAAAAGCAATATTGCTAGGTGCCGTCGCTGTGAATGAGTAATTTTCCGGTTTCATAAGGTCATTCACGGCCGGTCTCCGTTTCGATTGTTGGCTCAGATTTTCTCGGCCCTGTGCCAGATCTTTCGGCAGAGTCACTGGATACAATCTGAGCGCCACTTGCTGAAAATGGCACGTTAATTCTGTGCCAGCCGATGTCCCAAAGCTTTTGCGCTGCAGCTGAAATTTCTGATGCCTTTCCAATGAGGAGAATCGCGTCTTCTCCGCCGGCACCAGTCGTCTTCCAGCTCCATGATTTATCGCAGCCTGGAATAGACTGAATCTGTTCGGCAACTTCGGTTGGAAAGTGGGGGCTACCGACAAATAGCTGGCGCGTTGCACTGCAGGCTTGAATGAGTTTTTTGATGTGGCGAGGCTCAGGCCATTGAATCGCCATATTGAAGGCGTCAACTAACGATTCTGAGTTTTCGAGTAGTTTTTCGTGACGGTTAGCGCCCTCAAGCCAAGCCGAAGTTGTTTGAGTGGTTTGGGCTGTTGGAGCGCCGATCCCGCCTACAAATACGTGGGCTATATGAGACAAGTTGTTCAGGTCGTGCTTAAACCAATGAGGCTTCCATTTGTTATCGTGATATTCGTAGCTGAATTCGACTAGGCCACCGGCATATTGAGTGGCGATATCGTATCCGCTAGCAACACCTTGTCCTTCAGACTGTAGCTGCCAAGCAGCGTTGACGGCTTCCAGCGGTAGGCCACCAGGCCTACTGTGGTCAGGGCCATTTTTGATGGTAAAAAATGCTGCGCAAACTCCCAAACGAAGTGCCGAAGATGATCCGACGCCGTGCTTGATTTCAATATCTGATGAGACCGTAACTTTTCCACCATGCATGCTGCACCGTTTTGCCGCGAACTGTACTGCACGACATAGCATATCAATCTGCGGTGTGTGATCGTCACGTACAAACTTTGGTTCTGACCAAAGATTACTGTGAATCTCCCACTCTGCAGCGTGATTTTGCCATTCAACTTTAATATTCATTCCACAGCCTAGAGTGACAGCCAGCGCATGCCCTCCCCGGAGGACGGCGTATTCGCCAGCCAGCATGACTTTTCCAGGAATGAATATTTCAATTTGTTTCAATGGCCAGAAAATCCTTAGCTAATGTCCGTCAGTTACTATTAATTCCGCCCGAGCTTCGGCGCTGAAGTAAGTCCAGATTCTTTTGATGGAGGCTCATGTGCCCCCGTTGAATGCCCTCGGATGCTAACGCTCGCAGCGCGGACAGATTTTGTGCAAGCCCCGTTGCGACGACTATCTGCGCTAAGGTGTTTGCATTCGGATTACCCATAAGCTTCAAGGCAGCTTGGGCTGCTGGATGGAGTTTTGTGACTCCGCCGACGACTCCAACGGCCATGGGGATTTCCATTGAACCGTGCAGGTCTCCGTGAAGGGTTTTGCGCCAGGTTGCCAGAGGCCGATATTTGCCGTCGCGACATGCCCAGGCATGAGCTCCTGCTTCGACGGCGCGCCAATCATTGCCGGTTGCTATCAGCACAGGGTCGATTCCGTTCATGATTCCTTTGTTATTTGTGGTCGCGCGATGGACGTCAGAGTGGGCAAACAAAAATGCTTTCTCAATGCGGTCTACGACCTCTGTTCCTACGAATTCTGACGAGTCAAACGCTGATGCCGGCACAAGACACTCAGCTCGGGCCAGGCGTCTTTCTGTCAAATTTGTCAAAATTCTAAGTCCAATGTCGCAAGGCAGAATTTCGGGCATAACCGACGACAGGCGCTCGCACATGGTGTTTACAATGTTGGCTCCCATGGCATCACGGGTATCGATGTGGAGGTGAATGACCACACTTTTCATTTCCGGGATGAAGTGCCAGTCCAAATCACAAGCACCGCCGCCCCTGGCTAAAAGACTGTCATGGCCACGATTCGCAAAGGCGATCAGGTCATTTTTCCTGGAAGAAAGGATGGTGTCGAATTCACAGTCTTTAGTTAGGAATAATTGAATCTGGCCCGTCATAACTGGGTCTGTCGCAGATGCCTTGAAACCGCCACCAAGCCGTGCAAGCTTGGCGCCATGACTGGCAGCTGCCAAGACGCTGGACTCTTCTACAGCCATCGGCACCAGAACCTCTCTGCCATTGACGAGGAAGTTGGTGGCCACGCCAAGTGGCAAGGAAAAAGTACCGACGGCATTTTCAATGAAAACATCTGTCAGTTCGCCGTTTAGGCATCCAAACTGACCCAGGTGGAAACGATCTGATTCACTGAGGCCCGCAGCTTTGGCGACGGTATTAAGACGTTCTCCAATCGGAAGCTCATAAAAACCGGGAAGCCTCGATGATACTTTGGGCTCAGTGTTACTTTCGCGCGATTCACGCGACGCAGTTATGAGTGGGGATCTGTCTTGAGGAGTATCCATATGTGATGACCGAATCCGTCTGGAGTTGTTGCATAATGAACCCCTTCTATTAACAAAAAAAGAACGCATGTGTCCAGCACTGCTAGATGTGGTGAAAGTATTAGTAATTTTGGGCGGTTGTATATCCTGTGCTCAGGCTGAAATTGAGGGCTGTTTGACGCCTATTGTTGGGGTTCGGCGCTGGTATTTGGTCCATCAAACCTGTAGTCTTCTGGGACTGTCGAGCCTAAGGAGTGGTTATCCACAAAAAGTGGAGCGCAGAAAGGCTTGCAGGTCGATTAATTTTTGAACAGAAAAATCATCTAAATGTCTGAAATTATTAGGGCGTGATGGATCAAGAATCAAAAAATGAAACCAATCCCAATCCCGTTGATTCCGTCGAACTGTCGGGTGAAGAGGCGTACGTCCCATCGCCGGAAGACTTCCTTCCGACGCCTAGGCCTCAGCTAACTGCCTTTGAGCGGATGCCCCGCCAAGGCAGCGTGTTTCCCGGCGCGGTGTTTGTTGCTTTGATGACGGTTTTCTCGATTGTTCGCTGGCAATTTCCGGATCGTTTCGAGGATCTCGATATTACGCGGCAAAGTATTTTGGTGTCTCACCAGTACTGGCGGATGCTTACTGCCATATTTGTGCATGGTGACTTGGGGCATTTATTGCACAACGTTCCAGTATATTTATTTTTTGCATGGATTCTTCAGGGCTATTTTGGTTTGCTCGCGTCAGTGGTGCTTCCTTTGATCATAGGTATTCTTTCAAATGGCATGACCGTATATTTCTACGACGATCATGTGCACTTGTTGGGTGCTTCGGGCATGATCTACGGAATGGTTGCTTTGTGGCTTATGTTGTACATTCACTTCGACCGAAAATCTTGGTGGGTGAAGCGTGTTGGGCGAGCTGTGGGTTTTTCGCTCCTAGTGATGTTCCCGCAGACCTATGAGCCCAAGGTCAGTTATTTGGCTCACTTTACCGGATTTTCCTGCGGTCTTTTGCTTGGGTGGGCTTTCATTCCAGTGATCCGTAGGTGGGCTCCTGTGGATTTTTACGAATTTGCCCGCGTTAAGGAAGACGAACAATGACCACATATATTTTTATTGCTGTAGCAGGACTGAACTTTTTAGTTTTGATTTGGCTTCTCTACTCTTTTCGCCAAATCAAAGGTTCCCTTCATAGCGAGGGACTAGCCAAAGGTTTGGAAGATTCTCGCTTGTCCATCTGTCAAAATTTTACTGATGAGTCCGTGCGCTCACGTTCGGAACTAGCATCAACCCAACGCACCCTTCGCGAGGAGGTTGCGGCAGCCATTCGTGGAGGCCATGAGATGATGGGTGGCAATCTTATTAAGATTTCGGAGCATCAGCTCAGGCAGCTTGAAGCCCTGTCTAAGCAATGGGCTGTCATTGCTGAGGCAAATGAAACTCGGATGCGGGATCTGCAAAAAACCGTCGATGAGCGATTACTCCACATTGAAAAGCAAAGTGGTGAGCGGCTTGAATCCATGCGGAAAACTGTTGAAGAGAAGCTAGAAGGCACGCTGGAGCGACGCCTTGGAGAATCCTTTAAGCTTGTGGGGGAGCGACTCGAACAGGTACAGCGTGGGCTTGGTGAAATGCAGGCGCTCGCAAACGGGGTGGGTGATCTGAAACGAGTTCTAACCAACGTCAAAACCCGGGGTACCTGGGGCGAAGTGCAGCTATCAATGATCCTGGAGCAGATACTCACGGTTGATCAATATGAGTGCAATGTAAAGGTGACAAAATCGTCTGAGATTGTTGAATTTGCGATCAAGTTACCTGGACGAGATGATGAAAGCGGTTCGGTCTTTCTGCCAATTGATAGCAAATTCCCTCAGGAATCTTATCA
>CAMDGW010000150.1 GCA_945897695.1 Pseudobacteriovorax antillogorgiicola
ATCGCTCTGCAACTGCTTCGTTGTCCGAGCCGAGATCAGTGAGAACTTTACTGACCCGACTTTTTGGACTGCGACATGATCCAAACGACATAGTTGCAACTAGCGTAGCAGCAGCTATGAGGCGATATTTTCTGACCAATAAGATCATAGACGATTCAATTGCTCCAAGACGTCCTGAGTGTGCCCGTCAACAGAAACTTTGGGCCAAACGTAGGCAACACGGCCGTTAGCATCAATCAAAAATGTCGCACGCTGTATTCCCATTTTCTTATTACCATACATATTTTTCTCAACCCAAACACCATAAGACTCCGCAAGTTTATGGTCTTCATCTGCAACTAAAATAAAATCTAGGCCATACTTTTTCCGAAATTTTGCATGGCTTTCCACACTATCCGGACTAGCACCTATGACGACGGCACCAGAACTCATCAACCTATTTTTGTTCTCCTGAAAGGAGCATGCTTCCACTGTGCAGCCCGGAGTATCGTCTTTTGGATAGAAGTAAAGGACGATGTTTTTACCGCGGTACTTATCAAGACTCACAATTCCATTGGTGTCTGACTTTAGGGCAAAATCTGGGGCTAGTTGCCCGACTGAGGGCATTCCCGTAAGTAATTTGATTGACTTCTTAGGTGCGCTTTTGGCCGCCTTTGGGAGAGTCTTTTTCTGAACGACTTTTTTGGTGGCTTTTGGAGCCTTAGCTGGGACTTTCTTAGCTGAATTTCTGACTGTTTTTTTTACGGATTTTTTGCTGGAAGCCTTTTTTACAGCTTTCTTTGTGGATTTCTTAGTGGCTTTTTTTACAGCTTTCTTTGTGGATTTCTTAGTGGCTTTTTTTTGTGTCTTCTTTGCGGTGGGCTTAATCGCTGTCATAGCAACTCCAGAGCGTCGATTTGAGGTTTTTGGCGGCATTCGGTAGTATCCGTAATCTGCCAGTTCTGACACTATACCTGGAATGAGAGGATGGAGGAAAGATGAAAACACTCATCGTTGGCGCATCGGATAAGCCTGATCGTTATTCCTATAAAGCCATGAAGATTCTCGAGCAGTTTGGTCACGAGGTCGTTCTGGTACACCCTTCTCTCAAAACAATTGCCGATCATCCTGTAATACCTAATATCGCATCCGTAAAAGATACCATCGACACGGTAACCCTCTACATCAACCCTGCACTTAGCGATGCTCTGGAGCAGGATCTGTTGCAGCTTGCCCCACGGCGCGTCATTTTCAATCCAGGGACAGAGAACCCTCGATTAGTCAAGGCATTGAGAAATTCTGGAATCGCTACCGAAGATGCCTGCACACTAGTACTTCTTCAAACTCACCAATTTTAATACGTCAGAGCAACCGAGAGTCAATTTAATGGATCCCACTCAAAAACCGCAGGACATCGAGCTAAACATTGAAATCATTTCCGCGTCAGCGGAACCAGCATGGGATGACAATTGGAATTTTCGTTCGTATCTTTTACAAAATATTGCGGGACCTACTGTTGATCAGAAGGTCAAAGAAATTTACGAGGATGTTGCACCTAAAATTGACTGCACAGCATGTGGAAATTGCTGCCGAGAAATCTACCCTCTCATGACCGCTGATGACGTCGAGCGTATGGCTGAAGGATTAAAAGTGACACGAAAGGATTTCCTCAAACAGACGAAATCCGTAGACGATGGATGCGTTTCGTTTAAGTCTCAGCCATGCCCCATGCTGCGAGAAAACAAATGTACTGTTTATCAATTTCGTCCAAGAGACTGCAGGGAGTATCCCCATCTAGATAAGCCAGATTTTCTGGCAGGCTCCATTGGAACCATCGAAAATTACGGGACATGCCCGATTATTTTTAATCTGTATAACAGGCTAAAATTATCATTCGCCTATGACCCAGCGATCGATTATATCGGAGACACAGATCCTGAGTTGTTTACTTCTTGAGAAGATCTGGCCGTCGCTCTCGAGTTTTTTTCATAGATTGCATCAGGCGCCATTCTCGGATCGCTTTATGATCTCCGGACAATAAAATCTCCGGAACTTTGTAACCCTTCCATTCTGGCGGACGAGTATAGCTTGGATACTCAAGCAACCCTTTCAGCCCTTCGCCAAATGAATCTTCACTTGCACTACTGTCATGGCCAAGAACTCCTGGAACCAGTCGCAGAATACTTTCGGCCATAAGCAATGCGGGAAGCTCTCCACCACCATAGACGACATCGCCAAGGGAGTATTCTTCGTTTACACACTCATCCACAAATCGCTGATCAATCCCGGCAAAACGACCACAAATGAAAACCAACGATTCATCGCTTTCAGCCATTTTCTTAGCTTCGCTTTGATTCCAAAGTTTTCCCGATGGGGACGTGCAAATAACTTTCACAGGTTTTTCATTCTTAATTTTACCGCAAACGGCAGCAAGTGCAGCAGACAGACAGTCAGCCCGCATAACCATGCCATCTCCACCACCGTACGGCGAATCATCGATCGAGCCATGCTTATCAGCGGCGTAGTCGCGCAGGTCAAAGGCATTTATTGCGGCGACCTTGGAAGTTTCGGCTGCACGGAGGACGCCAATGCTTTTGTAGGTTTCGATAATTTTTGGATGGATCGTGATAAATGAGATTTGACGCATAACTTACTTCTTTTTGCGTGGATTCCAAATTTCATCAAAAGTATCAGCAGGCACTGTCAGTCTTAAAACATTACTGCCACGCTCAAAATTCATCTCGACGTAATCCGAGATCATCGGGATGTCCACGTTCGCCGAGGCGTCGGGTCGCAAAACAACAAGATTTACTGATGCCGGCATTCGAACAACATCTTGGACTGTTCCCATGATATTGCCATCCACATCGATCACACTGCGACCAACAAGATCTTTGAGCAAAAATTCTTTCGAGTCATCTACAGATATTTTAGCAGCCTCGGCCCAGATGGCCATTCCACGCAACAACTCAGCCGAAGTACGATCTCCCGCCAGTGAACACCTGATAACCGCGCGGTCGTTCTGCCAACTCATGGCAATGATCTCTGCGTCTTTTGCAATTTCGAGCTTATTACCAATCTTGATGACAGCGACAGCAGCGGGAATCGGTTCATCCCGTCCGGAAATATAAAAAGAGCCTTGGAGTCCCAAAGCTCTTCCCACAGTTCCCAACTTAAGAAACATTACTTAGCAGGCTTCTTTGCTGCAGCCTTAGGAGCTGTTTTAGCTGCCTTCGGAGCCTTTGCCTTAGCAGAAGTGCCACCAGCTTTTGCTGCTGTTGTTTTAACTCGCTCAAGCTTTACGCCTTTTTTGTTCAGAAGGACTTTAAGAGTGTTGCTGACGGTTGCACCAACTCCGTACCAGTACTGAAGGCGGCTTTCGTCCAAGACGATTGTAGACGGCTCAGTCGAAGCGTCGTAGTGACCAATTTTCTCAAGAAATTTCTTGGTCGCAGATGCGCGGCTGTTAGCAGCGACGATGTGATAGAAAGGGCGGTGCGTGTTACCGTGACGCTGCATACGAAGGGTGGTTGCCATGAATCCTCCAAAATCCAATAAATACGGGTCGTTATAATCAACACACTGGAAAAATTCCAGGCGCTCTTTGTGGTGCTCAGGCTGGCGACCCGGAAGCTATTCCAAAAAGGAAGCAGACGTATAGCATGCAGGGCGCAATGATTTCAAGGAAAATGATGAGGAGATCACTGATGCCAGTGATTTCCCTGGCAGCTGGGGGTTATGGCTCAAAAATCGAGAGTTGGCCAGGGTTTACCAAGTCCATCTCACCTTTGCAGGACGGACACTGGGGGTTTAAAACCTTAGGTTCAGGCGCAGGGGTAAACTGGCTTTCCTGCACCATCAGGTCTTCCTGATGCTGACAGCCGTAACACTCATAGGGAATCAGCGCACTTATCACGGTCGCGCTCTTGGACTTTATGCCCCTGAGGGCCGGAATGACCGCGATCTGATCAGAAATAACAACAGGACACTCTAAATATTTCAAAGGCTTATCGCCCCACTGCACCATGAAACGCATCCATGACCTAAGCCCTACGGAGTTGACACGCTGAATGCCAGCCAAGTTAAGGGATAGCGGAGCTTCCTCCAACAGAAGCGGCGAAAAATCGGAATTTTCGTCGATGACCCCGGATAGAAAAACAACGCCAGCAGTGCGTGTAATTTTCATAGTCATGTCCGGATGTTCCCTTTGCCTTTAAAATAACTCATACTAAAAGTAACTGATCTTAAAACGAAAATCAACGCACTGGGGTACCAGTCAAATTTTAAATCAGGACTGAGGAACGCGTGAAAATTAAATTTTGGGGAACCCGAGGCTCCCTACCACAAGCATTAAATAACGGCGATGTTGTCGCAATCATTGGCGACCTTCTGAACGAAGCCGAGAAAAGAGGACTCTCCAGTCCTTCCTCAATTAAAACAGCCTTGGATCGGGGTGAGCTTTCTAGCCCACTAAGTTACGGCGGCAACACCACTTGCACTGAAGTTAGCCATGGGGAGCATAGCTTATTTGTCGACATGGGCTCAGGCCTGCGCGAGGCAGGAACCTTTCATATGCCAAATGGAGTTAAAGAATTTCATATTTTCTTGACGCATATGCACTGGGACCATGTCATGGGTCTTCCATTTTTCGTACCAGTTCATGTTCCTGGCTACACGATTAAAATCTATCACGTGCATCGCAATGGACCTGAAGCCGTAAAAATAAATTTTAATGGCGTCAATTTCCCCCTGACGTTTGAACAGCTGGGCGGGAAAATAGAGTTTATTCAGCTAAAGCTTTACGAAGCCGTTCAAGTTGGTGATATGAAAGTGACCCCCTTTGTCTTGGACCATCCAGGAGGTTCCTTCGGATTCCGCATTGACGCCGGAGGGAAGTCCTGCGCAATTGGAGTGGATGGTGAGTTTAAACGAATGACGCGCGAGGAGCTCGGCAAAGACCTTCCGTACTATCAAAACCTTGACCTGCTCGTTTTTGATGCACAGTACGAGATTGCTGAACTTGCCAGCCGGTTTGACTGGGGCCATTGCAGCCCCAATATTGGCGTCGACCTGGCGCTGAGGGAGACCATCAAAACATTAGTCTTTACCCATCATGATCCCTGGGCAACGCCTGCTAAATTAAGACGCATGTATAAAGCCGCGATCAAACATGCTACCTCACAACTTGGGACCTTCAAGAGCGAATGGGAAGCAGCCGGCCAACCTTCTGGCCCAAAGCTTATAACTGCTTGGGACAGCTTGACAATTGACCTCGACAAGCCCTGAGATCAGGGACTAAACTCCTCTTCCTGTCAATGTTCTTGGGGAGGATTCATGAACATCTGGAGACTAGTCTCGCTTCTGGCATTTTTTGTCGGTTTTTCGACACACGTCTACGCAGTCGATGTGCCCGTGCTTTCCGGAGGCATACCGCGCGGCTCGGATGTGAGCTCATTTACTCTGACGGTAAAAATCAACTCAGTGGAAAAATACGGTTTGCAAACCGGTGAAACGGATTTGTTTAAGAACCGCATAAAGGTCTACTTAAATGGAAAGTCTGACGCAGTTCCCCATCAAGGTGATGCACCTCCGGCTGCTATGCCCTTTACTTTATCTCAGAGCGAAAAACTTCAAATCGTCAACAATGCTTCGAATGCAAATCTAAGGGACTTCACCTATACGCTCCTCGTAGCCGCAAACAGTTCTTCTGATTTTAAGACCTTTCTCGATGAGAACGGCGGCAAGTCACTGAAGGTCACCGTCAAATATCTGGAAGCAAACTCTGAGGTGACTAAAAAAGAAAACGAGGTGATTTTGGTTAGTTCAGCAATTGTCAGCTCAGCACCAGAAGGGGTGACAGCGGAGGGCGGCTACCGGGAAATTAAAGTTAATTGGTCCACATCAGCCACTGTGACTTGGACTGGAACGACCCCCTCGACCAAGCCCTCTGACATTACGATTGTAGCGATAGACAAGACATCGACGGTCACCGATCTACCTGCCTTTATTTTCAATGACGCTGCTGACGCTGACACTGAAGCACCCGACGGTACCTGCACATTTTCAAGCAGCTTTACAGACGGCGCAGCATGTGTGACATGTTCAGACGCAAAAGCATATTTAAACACGGAAGAGCTTGCAAAATTAACCTCTTCAGGGGTGCTT
>CAMDGW010000151.1 GCA_945897695.1 Pseudobacteriovorax antillogorgiicola
ATCCTACAGTGACATGCGCGAATATGCTCAGTCATTCAAGAACTCATTTGCGCCACGAGCAGACCGTGACAGGGCCCAAGTAGCGCCATCGCTATCTCGTTGGTCAAATGCATCAGTTCCTTCCAAAGGAAACGGCCGTCTCGAAGTTCGCGTCTAAATACACCTCCACAATTGAATGCTGAAGTCTCAGCAATAGGAGGCACTCACAATGAGCGTCAGCGGTAAAGTTCAGGCTCAATTAGGCCCGATCACTACACCCAATAAAATCGAATTCAATCAGCTGAACGTAGCTGATAGCGGAAACATTTCGGACAAGGACGCCGACGACCAGCTTGAATTCCACAAGCTTCTTCAAAACTCTAACGCCGATCAGGCAAGAGAACGTGCTGCAAAAAAAACGGGGGACCTCAGTTCGGCGAAAACGGATGAGGAATTCCGAAAAATGCTAGGCGAGAAGGCCAACCCAAAGCGGACGCCAAAAAACCAGCTGGGTAAAGACGACTTCATGAAGCTTTTCATCGCCCAGATGCAGTCACAAGATCCATTAAGCCCCCAAGATTCCTCGCAGATGGCCGCCCAAATGGCTCAGTTTAATGGTCTTGAACAAATGATGAACGTTAATAAAACACTCGAAACCATGCTTCAAAGTCAGACCACTGACCGCACCATCTCACTAGTTAATTACGTGGGCAAAGAAGTTGACGTTGGCACAGGCATGCTCAAATGGGACAAAAATAAAGCTACCAAGACCACATTTGAAGTGGATCAGCCACTTTCAAACGCGTTGATCGAGGTCCGTGACGGTTCAGGCCAGGTCATCGCAAATAAAGAACTTGGAAATCTCATGCCAGGGGAACACAAACTTAAGTGGGATGGGGTTCTAAAAAGCGGCATCAATGCAAATCCCGGACTCTATCACTTCTCTGTCGTCGGAAAATCAACTGATGGCCAAGACGTGCCAATTCCTATTAAGAGCAAAGTCAAAATTACCGGCGTTGACCTTCAGGCTCAGGGCGGTGCCTTTTTTACAGAACTTGGCAAACTATCGGTCAAGGATATTGCGAGTGTTGGAATTCAGGGGTTTGACGATGCAAAAGCTGCGATTCAAACTGCCGAAGTCAATATACGGTCAGCACTAGACGATAAGACAGGATCCGAGCAGAATTCTAAAAACGAAAGCGCTGCGTCTCAGCAACAAACGCTAACTTCGCCGGTGGTTGATCAAGAAGCCGCAGCCACTTCACAAGAAGTCTCACGAGATGGAGAAAATCTAATCCAAACGCCTTCCGACCTCGCAGGCACAACCAACACTCCCGCTGAAAGTGACCCACAGACAGCGCCAAGCGAGGCCTCCTCGATGATGAATATTCCAGTCACATTTGCCGGAAAATAACGTGCAGACCTGTCAACTTCGAAAGATTGTTCTAACCCTGGCAATAACTTGTCTGATTTGCGCAGGGTATCCCCTAATGGCCGACAGTTTCAGGGGCGAAATCAGCACCTCTGGCGATCCAGCCAGTAGAAAAACTGTGATTACTTCAGATTCTGGAAATTCAAATATTGTGATCTGCCCAGGTCCCTTGGCTTACAATTTAGTCCAGCTTACAGGCACAATCACATCAGTAAGCGGACCTATGCAGAAATTGAAGAAAACTAATCAGCCCTGCCTCTTTGTTCAGTCTTATGAAATCCATGACATCGCCAAAGGTCGACCCGCGATCATAGGTCATCTCAAGATGATTGAAAAAGGAAAGTACGCAATCGTACACTCCGGCGGAAAAACTTGGCAATTAGCCAAGCTACCGCCCGGATTAAAAGACTACATAAACGAAACCATCATCATGGATCTTGTGGCTAACGATGCCTCCTCAAAAGAGACAACTTGGCTCGTCGCACGGGCATTTAAATTACCCGCGCTCTGAGTTTCATTCTGCACTTACCTCAAAACTACTTTCGGAAAGAGCTGCCGCCGTCATTTCACCTTGGCGGAAGTTAACTGTAAGACCCCAGCGGTCTACAATCTCCTGAAACCAGTCCCGTTCTTCCTCAAGAATCCAATCACGAATATCTTCCCTAGCCCTAACCTGCAGCAGGGTTCTGCCTGTTTGATTGTGAACTCTAGCAATCTCACGCAGTAAGTCGTGAGCTTCCGTGACGATACTTTTCACCTTGCCGCGCCCCTCACAGAGGGGACAATCGTCGAGCAGCAGCTGCTCAAGGGACTCACTCGTGCGTTTACGGGTCATCTGAACCAATCCAAGCTCACTTATCTTTAGCACGTTAGTTCGCGCACGGTCAGACTTGAGCTCTTCAGTAAGTGCATTGAAGACTCGTTCGCGATCGGCCTGATTTTCCATGTCAATGAAGTCGATGACAATAATTCCACCGATATTTCGCAGACGCAGCTGCGATACAACTTTTTTCACTGCTTCCATATTAGTCTTGAGCACAGTTTCTGCTGCATTAGCGCGACCAACGTATCGGCCTGTATTCACATCAAAGGCCGTCAGCGCCTCCGTCTGATCGACAATTATGTATCCACCGCTCGGAAGATCTACTTTTTTACTCAAAGCCCTACCGATATCCATTTCAATGCCGTAAACATCAAAAATGGGAGTCGTGCCTGAATAAAGTTCAAGCCTAGATTCGGCACCAGGCGATGTCGCCGCTAAGAATTTTTTTGTCTTCTGAAGAAGTTTTTCATCATCGATCACTACTTTGCCAATATCGTCAGAAAACTGTTCACGGACAACTCTCTGTGTCACATCAAGATCCCTGTGTATAAGAAACGGGGCTGAGGATGTATGGAATTTCTCCTGAACCTCTTTCCAAATCGCGGTCAGGTACTCAAGTTCTTTGGAGAGAATCTCCCCCGGAACGCCACGAGCAGCTGTGCGAACAATGACCGCCATATTTTCTGGCTTGATTGGTTCAAAAATTTCTTTGAGTCTTTGTCTCTCGGCTGGATCTTCGATTTTTTTTGAAACACCGATATGGTTAAAGTACGGGGACAAGACGATATAGCGTCCTGGAAATGTGACGAACATACTAAGACGCGAACCCTTGTTGCCTAGAGGCTCCTTGACTGCCTGTACTAATACGTCTTGCCCGTCCCGCAGAAGCTGCTCGATAGCAATTTTATTCCATTTCAGTTTTTTTTCGATCTCGTCATGACTTAAATCTTCGATCGAGTCCTTGAGCAAAGCTCGACTCTGGGCAATAAAGTCCTCGCTCAGGACATCGGAAACATAAAGGAAGCCACTGCGAACCTCGCCAATGTCAACAAATGAAGACTGCATACCAGGAAGAACGCGCAGTATAGATCCTTTATAAACATTCCCGACAAGCCCTCGGTCACCGTGACGTTCAATAAAAAGCTCAGCTACCTGTTCTTTTTCAACGACTGCGATTCTTGTTTCAGACATGCAGTGATTTACGATGATCTGTTTTTCAATCATTTTGACACCATCACGCTGTTTGAGGTTTTAAATAGTACATCGAAAATTTTATCCGATGCGCCCGACATCGCCTGTGCGAATTTAAGGGCCTGCTCACCGCTTCCTTCTAGTTCAGAAAAAAGTTGTAGCCAATGCTTTCTGATCTTTTCGGCGTCTGAGGAATGAAATAATAAGCCGGCAGAGGACATGGCGAGTGCTTCCTGACTATTTTGGAAATGTGGTCCACAGCTTACCGGAAGACCCCAGGCTGCTGGCTCTAGGACGTTATGGACCTTTGAATGAGTGGCACCACCTATCCATGCAAAATCAGCAACTCCATAGAGATCTGATAACCGTCCCATTTCATCGACAATAATCACTCTTGGCTGGGCCTTGAGAAATTTAAAATTCGACGATTCAAGTTCACTCAGAAGATCACATGACATTCCGGCATTGCTGATACACTCAAAAATCTTTGCGATATTCCCAGATGAAACATCATGCGGTACAAGCAGCAGGCGAACCTGTTGAAGCCCCTCGCGCGCAAACACGTCCACCAGTAGTTCCACATCAGGCAAATGCACACTGCCACCGATAAGAACCAATTCAGTGCCCTCAGGACGCCAAATATCCCGGTAGCGGATGCGAAGCTCACCCACAAACTCTGACTGCATCCGAGCCCGCTCGATGACACGATCATATTTAGTATCGCCAGCAATGAAAAGTCGTTCAGGCGGGATCATAAGCCATTGTTCAAAAAACCTGGCGTCGGATGGAGAGACAACGAAAATCTGATTCACCGATTTCAAAAGCCAAGCTTTGATTGCTAAATTGAGATTTTCTTTCCACTTGGCCTGACGCCCCCAAAGCGATGGAACCACAGCATCTATGATCACTACCGCACCCCATTGCGCCGCAATCCAAGTAAATACAGGCCAGATCTCGTGCCGTATGACAATGGTTTTGGATGGTCTAAGTGCGGCGATAAGCGATGCCCATGCCCAGACATGATCGGGTGGGGCTAGAGACCAGGAGACTGAATCCTTCCTGGCTCTCAAAAACTTCTCACCACTGACGCTAAAGAAAAAAACGTGGCAGAGTATATTAGAGGATGCGGAAATTCTGTCTATGAGCGGCTTTGCCTGCTCATACTCCCCTGCAGAGCTGCAAAAAAACACCACGCAATCGTCAAAACCTCGCCTAAGGCGAGCAAGCTCAACAGCATCCTCATGGGATGCCCGCCTGCCAGCAAGTTGAGCCTTTACCCGGTCACTAAAGATCGCTACCACGAATGCCAGCGGCCAGAGCACAAGCCTGACAAGCACAGAAAAAAGCAGAATTCCGATTAGACGGGATGCACCACCAATCAAGTCGTACCTCCTGCCGTTAGCTGAGTTTTTAAATGTTTGGCAATAGCGCGCGTATCAATCATCCTAAAACACAAATGATCACCATAGCGGCATGACTGCTTGCCGTGTTTGCTGCACGGTCGACATCCGAGGTCAGAGGAATAAGCGATGCTGTCTTTGCCGCGCGGCGAAAAGCCAAAGGTTTCCACAGTGGGACCAAAGAGCACTGCAACAGGTTTGCCAACGGCTTCTGCAATGTGAGCCAGGCCACTGTCGTTACTCAGTAGGACTGAGGTCCGACCAAGTGCTCGCGTCGTATCCTCAAGGGACAGTTTGCCTGCAAGGTTAATGACAGGTCCGCTCCAATGGGTTTCATCCATTAACTCAATTGCCGCAGAGCGATCCTCCGGCCCGCCAACAAAAACAAGGCCTGGAATAGCTAAATCCTTGGGCCAAAGCCTAAGAAGCTCAATCAAGGTATCCCTAAAAACTTCTGTGGGAGCCCTTTTTGACGGGAAAGAAGCCCCTGGAGCGACTCCAAGCCAATGCCCAAATTCCATCTCCCGGACCCAAGATGCATCAGTTGCCAGATACTTCAAATCCAATAGTGCCGGTCTAGCATTGGCCAACGCCACAGGATCTTGAATGCCAAGAAACGTGGCGGCCGCATGCACGGCCTCTAGCATCATGACATATTGGAGTTTTTGTGGATGACGAGACGCCGGTAATACTTTAAATATTCGTCCTCTCAACCAGGAAGAAATCACAAGCCAAGCCCGAAAAAATCCGTGCTTGTCAGCAAAGAATACCGGCACACCAGCTTTTCGTACCCTTCTTAGAAGCCGGCGGCTACGGAGGCTCGTCTGAAGATCCACCACGGCATGACACTGAACGAGCTCATCAGTGATACCTTGCATGACGACCGAAGATGCTTTTGACGAAAGCTCGATGGTTTTCAACTGGGGCCAGCTTGCTTGAAGCACCCCAAGCGATGGATGTCTTCCGACCCACACCACTTCTGCCTGAGGTGCGACCCGACGCAGGTAGTCAAGACACACTGTGGCCAGCACAACGTCACCGATACTTGATGTCCTAATAATCCCGATTTTCAATGGACAAAGGCTCCTTCAAAACGGTCCCTAATTCCGCGAATCTACTAAAATAATGTGTCTTTCGCGAGTATTCGCCAAAAACAATCTGCTTTAAAATTTGGCAGCATAAGTTGCTTCAACCCCCTAGAG
>CAMDGW010000152.1 GCA_945897695.1 Pseudobacteriovorax antillogorgiicola
ATGCCTTGATGGCTAGATCAAACCTCTTATATCCAACCAACGCGCCGGCAACGAGGACGTAATCTCCTTTGACATGACTCGCTGCGGACGGATTGAATCTTGCAACATCAACGGGAGGAGGAATAACCACTGACTGACGTCCGTAAAATTTCCGGACTCGTTCTTTAACAAAAGATGAGTTTGCAACAAACAAGTCCACGCGCGTTGATGACGTCATGTCCCACATTCTTAGCCAGGAACTAAGTGCATCAACAAAAAAACCTAGAACTGGAAGTTTCCGGACACGCCCAAGATACTCATCGCGCTGATCCCAGATATATCGCATCGGCGAGTGTATATAGCAAAGGTGACGGGCTGACGGATCAACCATCACACCCTTGGCCACACAACTGGACGTGCTAAGAACAAGATCAAACCCAGACAGGTCAAAGGATTCAATCCAAACAGGAAGGAAAGGCAGCAACATTTTTCTCATAAATCGCAATTTGTTTGCGACTGGATGAACGATGATTTCTCGACCCTGAAGAGACGGGGGCAAGATTGATTTTTCACAAAAAAGAGTAAAAATTGGTGCGTCAGGATAGAGACTTGCGACGGCCTCAAGGACCTTTTCTCCGCCTCTCCACGTCACCAACCAGTCGTGAACAATCGCAACCCTCAAGGCTTTCACGCCTCCTTTATGATTTCACCAAAAAAGAAAACTGTCGTAACCCATGCAACCTATTATGATTATAAAGGACAAAACTCGCAGCACAAATCTCAACAATTCGCTCAAGTTGCGTCTCCGCAAGGATTTGAGCCCTAAAAAATTTGCAGGGCAATATTTGCACCCAGTACAAACATGAGGTTAAGATTAAGTTATAGGTGACAATCATTTTTCGCTTGACACCGATTGATTCTAACGAACCAACCGGCGTCAAAACCCCCGTCAGCGCAACGGACGTTCGAGTCCCAGGGTGGGACACGGACGTCGTGGACCTCTCGCATGGAGAATCGACTCATTATGAGCCATTCTGACAAGCGCCTTGAAAACTTCGCGTCTCAACTGGCAACTTCACAGTTGTTCTGTGAAGTACCGGCATTAGGCGGCGCTGAAAACTGGCGACAATCCTTCCCAGAGATCGTCGGCAGAAGCCAAGCCATGAGTAGACTCCTGGAAACTGTTGCCAAGATTTCACGCAGCGAAAGCTCTGTTTTGATACATGGTGAAAGCGGCACAGGCAAAGAGCTCATTGCAAGAGCAATTCACCGACTTTCCGCCCGTAATCATAAGCCATTCATTGCTATCAATTGCAGCGCAATCCCTGAAAATCTCCTGGAGACTGAATTGTTTGGTCACGAGAAGGGCGCCTTTACTGGAGCAATCCAACGGCACCAGGGCGTATTCCAGCGCGCAGACGGCGGCACGCTATTCCTCGATGAAATCGGCGACATGGCTCCATCCCTGCAATCAAAACTTCTCCGGGTACTGCAGGAGAAAACATTCACTCCTGTTGGCGGCAAAGAAATCTGCAAGGCCGACGTCCGAGTCATTGCTGCAACACACGTGGATTTAGAAAACGCTATCGCAACGGGCTCATTTCGTAGCGACCTATATTATCGAATCAACGTGTTGCCCGTAACGTTGCCCGCACTGCGGGAACGCCAAGAAGACATCCCTATGCTGCTAAACCACTTCATTGAAGTCTCAAATCGCATGCATCCCCAGCAACCCACATGCTGGTTTACAACCGAAGCTTCATCTATTCTCAGCAGTCAGTCTTGGCCTGGTAACATCCGCCAGCTACAAAATCTGGTTGAGCGAATCGTGGTCATGCGAGGCGGCGGTCCCATAGGCATCGAACACCTACCGCGAGAGTTCTGTCGACCAGGAACACCAGATTTTCATTCTACCCACTCTGACCACGCAGCTCGCAGCCCAAGCCCTTTAAGAATTGAGCAAGAAAGCCTGCATTCCCACATGCCGCGTGGAACCTCACTTTCACACTTAAACCCTCGACCAGGCACCCCTCCACTAATGCTGCCCGCAGACTTTGGCACCCTGCCGCCAGAGGGCATTAATCTTATCGAATTCATAGAGGGTCTAGAAAATAGCCTCATCACTCAAGCACTTCAGAGAACTGACAACAACCGCAACCAGGCGGCACGTCTGCTTGGAATGAACAGGACGACCTTGGTCGAACGGATAAAAAAACGAAAACTATCACCCATGAATCCAGCTAGCGAAGAACTTTAGTCGACATCACATGGGGGCCAAGTATGCCCCTATTTTTTTATGGATATTCAAACCAATCAAGGAGGTTTTTATGAGTCGGGTTTCATTAATCCGGCTGGGATTTGCCGCCGTTATGGCAGGCTTTCCAGCTAGCGAAGCGTTTGCACTGGTAGCTCAGCAGCAGACCCAGGTTTCAGCAGTGGCAGCAAAACTTCTTTCTCGCAAGGAAGTCGTAATCCGCCCATCTACAGTCACAGCATCGTCAAAAAAATTCGCAAACCGATTTGACGCACGCACCCAATTCAAAATTGATTCCGTCAGCGGAGCGGTTCGATTGATCACGGGCGACTTAGCTCCTGCTCTTCGTTCATCTAGTGCCAGGGACTTAGTAGATGTCGCCATAAACTGGGTCGCCTCCCACGAAGACCTACTGATGGTTCAACCTGAAGACTTAACGTTGGTCGAAGACGCTACGTTGATCACTGATGACGTACAGTTTCTTAGATTCAACGTATCCCGTGCGGGAACGCCGGTCACCGATGCTGTTGTTAACTTCCGCTTCAAACATGGTAAACTTGTTCAAGTGCTATCAAGAACCTTTGGTGAAGCCATTGAAGACAACAGAACAAGCTTTGTGAATGCCACCGACGCCATCGAACGCATTGCATCAAGCGCATCGATTCAGGAGCAAGGCCAAGTTCTCCGAGTTCAGCAAATTAGCAAAGGTTACAAGCTTGTTCGCGTCAATAAAGCCCTAGCATCGATCGACGGGCAGCTGCTTGCAGTGCAGTCGGATGCTGCGACTGGCGATATCTTTGAAGTTCGCGACACAAGACACTATGCCGAAGGCAATGCACACGGCAGTGTCTTCCCAAGAACATATTATCAAAGCCAGACGCTCGATTCTGCTATGATTAACATGGAAGTTCTGGCTGGCGCGACCCCAGTAAAAACTGGACTCGACGGCAAGTTTTCCTTCACAGGAACTATTGCTCCGAAAATTTCGACCGTGAAGGGTAGCAACATCAACGTTCGCACAAGCACAGGTACCGCTGTGAGTCGCACAGCTACTGAGACGAGCGGCGTATGGGATCTCAACCTAAATGTAACCGCTGAAAAAGATCAGGCGCAGGTTCACACCTATCACCATCTGAATCTGATGGTCCAAAAAGCGAAGAAGTACATCTCATCTCCTTGGATGGACCGAGTACTTACTGCCAATGTTAACCTCGGTCAGACTTGTAATGCGTATTGGAACGGTTCTTCAGTAAACTTCTTCTCAGCAGGCGGCGGTTGCGGTAACACAGGCCTTATTTCTGACGTGATGTATCACGAGTGGGGCCACGGACTTGATGAAAACACAGGTGGCATTGATGACGGCGCCTATTCGGAAGGATTTGGCGACATTCTATCGATGATCATGACCAACGACAGTCGGCTTGGGCCAGGTTTCCGCTCTAACGGCGGCATCGTTCGCGACATGGAACCAGACATGATTTACCCAAAAGATCGTGGTGAAGTTCACGCCGAAGGTCTGATTATCGGGGGCACATTCTGGGACCTGTTCAAAACTCTATCCGCCAAACACGGCGCAGAGAAAGCAAATGACCTTGTATCTGCAATCACCTTTAAAACAATCTTCACCGCAACAAACTACACGGATGTCTATGATGCTGCTCTTGTTGTGAACGATAACGATAGCGATACATCGACCCGCGCTCCAGACTTCTGCGACATCAATGCGGCATTTACCGCACACGGTCTTGCCACGAAGGCATCTGACTGCCAATAACTAGTATCCAACTTAAAAGCCCGGGACAGGTGTCCCGGGCTTTTTGTTTTTGGATCTAGTAAGGCCCACTCTCAGATTGTCATCACTTCTTTCTCTTTGGCGACCAAACGCTCATCCACCATCTTGATAAAGCTATCCGTGTGCTTTTGCACAACGTCTTCAAGCTTTTTTCGTTCATCTTCTGTGATTTTTTTGTCTTTTTCCTGCTTCTTTACGTCTTCATTGGCATCGCGTCGAATGTTACGCATGCCAACTTTAGCATCTTCAGCGATTTTCTTCAGGCTTTTGACAATATCCTTACGCCGCTCCTCGGTCAAAGCCGGGAATGGCAGGCGAACAATGTTGCCATCATTTGTCGGTTGCACACCAATATCAGCAACGCGGATCGCCTTCTCAATTTCAGAAATAAGCTTCTTCTCAAAGGGCGCAATCGTAATCGTGCGTGCATCTGGAGTTGCCATGGTTGCAACTTGATTTAATGGAGTTGGGTTCCCGTAATAATCAACCCTGACGTTGTCAAGGACCGCAACTGAAGCACGTCCAGTTCTGACCTGCTTCAGCTCGTTTTCAAACGACTTAAGACGTTTTTCCATGTTCTGTTTACAAGAATTTCCAATATCGCTCATTTTCAACTCCTATGACTTAACGATCGTGCCGGTGTTATTACCCAGCACAACTTGTTCTACACATCCTGGTTCGCCCATCTTAAAGACGATGATCGGCATCTGGGCCTCCATGCACATAGTGATCGCAGTGGCATCCATGACATCCAATTTCTTATTCAACACGTCAAAATAAGTCAGTTGTTCATACTTCTTGGCATTCGGATTCTTTTTAGGGTCACTATCGTAGATACCGTCTACCTTGGTCGCCTTCATGATAATGTCTGCCCCAATTTCACGGGCACGCAATGATGCCGCTGTATCTGTCGTAAATAGTGGATTACCAGTTCCACCGGCAAATATCACAATGTGACCAGACTCAATATGTTTTACGGCTCTGCGGCGAATATAAGGCTCCGCAAGCTCAGTCATTGTGATAGCAGTCATAACGCGGGTCTGGAGATTAAATTTATTCTCAAGGATTCCCTGCAGCGCCAAGCCATTAATTATCGTCGCGAGCATACCCATGTAGTCTGCAGAGGGACGATCCATGCCTAATTTTGAGGCCAAGGAGCCGCGAAAGATGTTACCACCACCGATAACGATCGCGACTTGCACTCCCAGTCTATGAACTTTCGCTACCTCTGCTGCAATGCGCTCGAGGGCGTCCCCCTCGATACCATAACCCTGATCTCCTCCCAGCATTTCACCAGAGAGTTTTAACATAATGCGTTTGTATTTTGCGTCAGGATGAAGAGGAATCTTGCTGGTCATTGGTTCACCTCATGGATCGGGCTCTCTAGTATAGCAGACCCATAAGACTAGTGGCACGTTTAAAATTTCCACAAACCATAAGAAAAGCCGGAAAGTTTTCAGGATCTTTTCAGCTTTGGACCTTCATATCCTACGCTGTTGACTGCCAAGTGACTCAACAGACACAGCCAGCTTTTCATAATTATTTCATGCGCTTAAAATTTAGTCGTTTGCCCTAGAATAAATCGCTTTATTTTTGATCACAACATGTTTTTACCACTCGGATTGGTGCCTCGGACTGTGGCTTGATATGATTTAAGAACCGCACTCATCATAACCCAGCGTCAGCCAAGCCTAACCGGGAGCCCAGGACATATCATGCTGTTAAGACCAATTAAACTCATGACCTTGTTTTTTCTGCTTTTACTCGTGGGCTGCAAATTCGTGACAAGCCAAAGTGATGAGGCATCTGAAATCAAGTTTCTAAATGAGAACAGCAGACGGCGCTTGGCTACAGCAGCTGAGTCGGCGTCGATCTTCCGCTTAAAGACATACGGTGGCAATACATGCACGGCATTTGCTGTGCAAAACGCCGATAAACGACCAATTATAATGACCGCAAG
>CAMDGW010000153.1 GCA_945897695.1 Pseudobacteriovorax antillogorgiicola
TCTTTATAATTCCAATGCGCAGCCACGCCGTACTCACAGACTTCATGCATTTCTCTGGTGCGGATTTGGATTTCGCATGGTTCGCCGCTTGGTCGAATCACAGTCGTGTGTAGTGACTGGTACATGTTTGCTTTGGGCATCGCAATGTAGTCTTTGAATCGGCCGGGCATTGGCTTCCACATCGCGTGGACCACACCAAGAGCTTCGTAGCAGTCTTTGATGGAGTCAACAATGATTCTGAAGGCGAAAAGGTCATGAACGTCTTCAAACTGTAAGCCTCGATCATGCATTTTTTTGTAAATCGAGTAGAAATGTTTGGGTCGTCCCGTTACTTCCACATTCGTGAAGCCATATTTAATTAGCTCATCAATCAAAATATTTTTGACTTGTTCGATGTACTGGATCCGCTGAGTTTTCTTTGATGCGATTTTAGTTTTTAGTTCGTCGTAGATTTCTGGTTTGATTTGCCGGAGGCATAAGTCTTCGAGTTCGCTTTTTACGCCGTACATACCAAGTCGATTGGCGAGAGGGGCGTAGATGTCCATAGTCTCTTGGGCAATTCTGAGGCGTTTTGGCGCAGGCAATGCCTTGATGGTGCGCATGTTGTGCAGGCGATCAGCCAGTTTGACAATGATGACGCGCAGGTCTTTGGCCATCGCAATAACCATTTTGCGAAAATTTTCCGCGAGTTTTTCCTGGTTGGATCTAAATTCGATTTTAGCAATCTTGGTAAGCCCATCGACAAGCTCGGCAATGGTTTTATCGAATTCTTTTTCGATGGTTTCAAGGCTGACGTCAGTGTCCTCGACGACATCGTGAAGCAATGCAGCAATCACGCTGGCATCGTCAACTTTGAACGTCGCAACAATAGAGGCAACCTCAACGGGGTGCGTCACATATGGTTCACCAGAATGTCTTTTCTGATCGCCATGGCAACGACATGCGAAGTCAAATGCCTTAAGCAGCATGTTTTTATTGTAATGAGGGATATTCTTAGCTACCAGCGCCGATAAGTCGCGGTACAGATCTTCTGTTGATTTTTGCTGTACATCAGACAATGCGCATCCTTTTTGGTTTCAGTTTGCCTCGAGCTTTTTTTTCAGGTCCTGCAGCAATGGGGAAGACCTGAATTCATCGATTAGGCTTTTGCAGTACCGAATCCCATCTTCGTGGTTTAAGGCGGGAGGGTTGCCGTCTACAATAATAGATTTCAACTCCGCGTAAGCTTTTTCTACAGTGTCGTTCACAATAAAATGATTGTAGATATGGCAAGCTTCGATCTCTTGTTTTGCAGTCAAAAGACGGCGCCAGCGATCTGACAGTTTATCGGTGCCTCGCTGTTCGAGCCTTTTCCAAAGCGTTTCAATGGCGGGGGGGAGTATAAAAACAGTAATAGCATCTGGACGCTCGCGGAGAATGGATCGACATCCTTGAACGTCAATTTCAAGCAACACGTTATGCCCTTTGGCAAATATGCGCTCCAATTCCAGCTTGCTTGTGCCGTATAGATTGCCGAATACTTCGGCCCACTCGAGCATTTGGCCGCTTTTTGCCATGGATTGGAAGGTTTCTTTACTTACAAAATGGTAACTTTGTCCGTCCACTTCGCCCGTGCGGATTGCACGCGTTGTATGACTTACCGCAATTTCCACAGTTGGAAACTCTTTCATGAGACGATTATTGAGTGTCGTTTTGCCTGTTCCAGATGGAGCCGAGACGACAAAGAGTTTTGACATGCGGTTTGCCTAGCTAGATAGTGATCGATCTGCCAGCCGACAGACAGTGTTAAAAAATCAATTTCCTCAATTTTAATCATAACTTGACGGGAAAATCCTTGCAATCATCAAGCATCTTTTGCCTAATGGGATGGATAATTTCCCATGTTTGCTAATTTCTATGGTTTTTGTTGAAATATTGATGATGAAACATCGATTTAATCATTTCTTAAACAGCGCGGCTGGTACTTTGTTGGGCTTTTTTTGCCTGACATCTTGCGGGACTGACATTCCAGAGTTTATGGGGACGCCGCTGGCTGACATGCCAGTTGTTCGATTGGCGGGCAGCGGAGCGTCGCCCAAAGCTGAACATCGTAACGGCAGTTACCTGGTAATGTTTCGCGAGACGGGTGTTAAAACAAATCTTTATTTTGCGTCCTTTGCTGATGAGTACGCGCATCATTATGCAAATTTGAGTCAGGCCCATCTTACCGACTCCCGAGTGACCGATATCGACGTTCTTTCGGCCATCGATATGACAGGAATGCGTTCAGTACAGTGGGAGCCTGAATTTTCACTTCCTAAGGCATTAGCCCACGCATTTTCGTCAGAGGATACAGAGAGCTCGGCAGGAGTCTTAGCCAAAGTTGATTTTGAAAGTGAATTGGCGGCAGGCGAGGTTTTGGCAGAATGGGAAGGTCAAGGTCGGATCTGGTTTGCTGAGCCTAACGAAATATCCCGTCTTTCAGAGGACAGTAGTCTAACTCAGCTTTCAACTGAATATAAAGACAAGCAATACTGGCATCGGCAGATTCGTGTACCGGAAGCCTTTACGGCAATAGCTGGGGGAAAATTATCCGGTGCGGTAAGTGAGGCTAACATTTACGCGGATCCTCCCGTGATTGCAGTGGTTGATAGTGGTGTCGACTACATGCATCCTCAACTTAAGGATAATATTTGGGAGAATACCCAGGTTGGCGCCGCTGGGTGCGTGGCAGACCTCCATGGATGTAACACTGCCAAAGCCGCCAAAGGGCGACTTGGTAACGGTGACGTTTGGCCAGTCTTGGCTGATGGTCCGGGTGTGCCTTGTGATGCGAGTAATGGTGATCCATCGTCAAGAAAATGCGATCACGGTACGCACGTTGCAGGGATCATCGCAGCCAAACCTACAGCATCCTCCGCAATCGCTGGTGTTTGTCCCATGTGTAAAATTATGATTTTGCGCGTGACTGAGGTGGAAGGTGATGGCACATCGGGAGATCCGCAGATTTTGGATGATAGCCAAATTCGGGCTTATAAGTATCTCACCAGATTTAGAAAAAGTGGCGGCAGTGCAGTTCGTCTGGTCAACGCTTCATTTGGAAAATATTCACGTTCGAGAAGTCTTGCAATTTTGATTGATGTTTTGAAAAGAGTTGGCACCGGCACTCTTGTGATCGCTGCTGCGTCAAATGAAGATTCAATGATTAGATCCTATCCAGCAGCGCTGGCTAACGCGATCGCAGTTGCCTCTGTTGGCTCAGGCCCCAATGATGAATCTGTTCGCAAGTCGTCTTTCAGTAACTTTGGTCCTTGGGTAGATATTGCAGCTCCTGGACACATCAACTCGACGGTCTCCGGTGGAGAAACCCGGGTGATGGCCGGCACGTCTATGGCTTCGCCTGTGGTAGCAGGTGCCGCTGGGTTGCTTTTAGCAACATTTCCAACACTTTCATTTCTGCAACTCCGAGACCGCATTTCCAAAGGCGCCAATGCAGCCAAACTTTATGGTTCAGATGTGGACGGCGGAAGTATCAATGCCCAGTACTATTATCCCAAGGTCGCCGGAGAGGCGGCACGACGTCCTCTTTTGGGTGGCGGGCTCGTTGACGCAGAAGCTATGCTGAGTGGTTCTGGTAATTTTGCCACAGGGCAACCGGTCGAACGGGTGTCCCCAGGATGTAGTGCTATAGGGACCGGGCATTCAGGTAGCCTCGGGATCGACTTTGTGATTTTTTTCTTGGTTTTACCGGTGTTTTTAACTCTGCTATCGCGGGGGCACCGGCGTGGGTGACATGTCATCAGTGTTTCATGTTTTCTCGCTCTTGGCTTTTATTGTGCTGAGCTATGCTGTTTTGAGGCTGCAGGCCCAGTTGAAGCTTTGGAGGGACTGGAATTCCGCGCTTTCCAGTCAGAAAGTCACCGTCGGCGCGCCAATTCATGAATTGCGCCGCTTCGCCTTGGCAATTGGCGCTAGCTTTGAGTCTGATCTCCCTGACAATGGTTTGCCTGTAACCAAGTTGAAGCTTGATGCTTGTTTCAACCTCCACCGAACCTGCAGAATCGCAAAAATTCTTGTGACAAAGACTGAAAATGCTCGCGTGGACTTTGTTTTGGGACGTCAAGCAAGTATAATGCCAGTAGATTTGAATCAGTTGAGACATGAATTGGGTGATGGGATTGAAGTCGCAGTAATGACTGATCATCGCCCTTAGACCGTGCCGAAGGCAGGGGGGATTTATGATCCGAACTATTTTGCTGTCATTTTTTGCTGCGATATTGACAACCTGTGCGACCACGTCTGAGACCAACCTGCGGTCTTCAAAGCAGCAGCCACCTCATATCAGTAAGGATATGGCTTTAGAAACCGCCTTAAAGGCTGGTATCGACTTTGGAGGCGATACAGCCAGAGACGTGCGGAAGCTTATTTCTAAGCGTAAGCAATGGCCGCTTGCAGAAAAGATGCTCTATCAAGCGGTCCAAGATGGAATTATTAATTATGACAATACGCAGTTGGTCAACGCGGTCATGCTCTACATTTCCGGACCTGTGCCCCCGCAGGAGGCTCTCTTTAACCAGTTGGTGTCCTCCGGTAGGCCGCTTGCTCGGCAACTCGCATGGCAAATGGCTTCAGCGTTGCCGGGAAAAGTCATGCGCGCGGCCATGGAGCGTGAGATGAATCGAGCTGTGCTTGATGGTGACGAGGAGGACATTCTCATACCGGCAATGGCAGCCGCAGCGCAGGCCAACAGAATGACCTCGGCCTACTCGTTAGTTCGCCGTGGATTAATGACAAAAAACTTGGAAGATTTTGCGCAAGCCATGGCCGCATTGAATCCTGAGCAGGCAACTTTGGATTTTCTTGATTATCTAGCTTTGTGTCCACCGGAAGAGCTGCGACAGATGACGGTTTCTTCAATTAATATTTTTGCTGCAACAGTTGCTTTGAATCACATGGTTAAATTTCCACCAAGTACGACAATTTCCAGTATTGACGTTTTATTCAACTATGCAATTTCGCGAAATCCAGGCTTGAGTGATCTTTCGATGACAATTGTTGAAAACATTGCAGACAAAAATCCGGTGGCGATTGCCCTAGCATTATCCAGGATGCCGGTGTGGACTCAAATTGCATTTATTGAGGGATCTCGACGAAACATGACGTCTACCAAACGAGTTTTCCTCGGTGAATTGAAGCGAGTTTCTGCGCAGGCGGATGTTGTCGATGAGTTGGGGGATATCAAGCTGTGATTTTTCTCTCCCCGCGCGGGATGGGTAATATGCCATGTATAAATTACTTAATTTGATGGACAAAAATCAAAGTGCAGAATTTTGAGGAAACACTATTTTTAATCCGCAGATTTTGTGCGGTGGCGTTTGTCTTTGGGGTGGCGTTACTAATTCCTCATTCGGCTTACAGCCAGGCATTGGCTGTGAAGGATTGGAAAGGTGAGTACTTCTCAAAAAAAGAAGGAGGAGTCTTTGTCAAGACCGTCACTTCAGGATTTCGCATACCGGCTACAGCAAATGTTCAAGTGACTATTTACGGTATTATTCAGCAAAAGTATTACACTTTCTTAAATGCTCAAACGGCCCCCGACTCTTTTCCGCGGGAAATTTGGAAGCTTCCTAGTGGTAAGTATTTGATTAGTCGAATTGACTTCACAGATGGTGCGGGAGCTCGTCGCGTGTGGTTAGCTAAACAAGAAAAACCCCTTGCATTCCTGGTACCCCGGGTGATGCTTTCAAATATTGGGTTATGGACACTGGCTCCGGAGGGAATCAGTGGCCTGGCGGTAAAATTCGACATGACTCCCAACACTTATAGTGAAAAAAACGCTCCAAAAGACAGCAGTGTCGCCGCAGTCGGCTGAGCTATCAAAAGCATAGCCTGCCCGTTTAGCCATGCCTTGAGCTCCAGGGAGCTTTACGAATGGATTTTTGTTAGGCGATGAAGCCTGGAAGATCCTACTAAAAATATC
>CAMDGW010000154.1 GCA_945897695.1 Pseudobacteriovorax antillogorgiicola
TAAAGATACTCGACGGGGAGCGCGCGTGACGGAAATGAAACAGCAGGACTTTGAAATCCAGTCCACCGGCAAGCGAACCGTTTTCGGTCATAGTTGGCTTCCTGCGGGCACCGAAGTTGAAAATATCGTGGTACTGATTCATGGGCTTGGCGAACACTTGGGACGATACAACAACTGGGCACAAAAATTTTGTGATGTTAAGTTTGGCGTTTATGCATTGGATTTAGCTGGGCACGGTCGCTCAAGCGGAAAAAGAGGCCATATCGACAAATTTGAAGATCTATTTAGAGATATAACCAGTCTTGTAGATATCGCACAAAGCAAACACCCAAAAGCATTGATTCATCTTTACGGTCACAGCATGGGAGGAACGCTAGTCTTAGGAACGATCCTTTCCCACAACCTGGAATTAGCCACAATCATCACGACAGGCCCAGCAATCGCTCCAGGTTTTGAGCCCCCATCCTGGAAAATCGCACTTGCCAAGTTCTTAGACGGCTTTGTGCCAGGTCTTCTTCTCGGAAATGAATTAGATGTGGAAGGTATTTCCAGAGACCCCGCTGTTGTTCAGGCGTATAAAAACGATCCCCTAGTTCACAGTAAAATCAGCGTGCGATGGTTTAACGAATGGCTTCGTTGTGTTGAAAAAATCAAACAAAACGCAAAAAAAATCAATCGACCACTCCTAATCCTGCACGCTGGCGAGGATAGACTAACTTCGTCCATCGCATCAGAAAGCCTGGCAATGACGATATCCCCCCGCGCGACCTTCAAAAGATGGCCTAACGCATTTCATGAACTTCACAATGAACCTGATAAAAATGATGTGTTTGATTTTGTGATCAAATGGATATCGACAGCGACCAACTCAGCATCTTAATCTAAGAATCACATTCCGAGGCTACAGTCCGGCTGCCCCTTAGTCTCAGTTAAAATGTCTGGCCAAGAAGCGCCAGAGCGCTTCATTTAACGCTGAGCTTTCCTAAATTTTAATTGGTATTTAGCCGATTAATCCCGTCGAGCACGCCACGCCTGAAACAAAACGATGCCAAAAATAAAAAAGTCGGCAAACCAGCCTGCGATCATGGGTGGGAGGTCGCCTCTTTTGCCAAGAGCTTTGACTGCATTTAGAACAAACCAGTAACTAATACCCACGGAAAACGCCATCAGCACACTGCGAGCTGTTTCTGTTGTACGTTCAGAGCGATATCCGAAGTTAAGGCCAATCAAACTTACTACGAAAGCGGCAAGCGGGTAGGCAAGCTTAACCTGCAGGTCAACGCGGTAGGCCAGGGTATCGGCCCCGCTTTTCTCTCCGCGATCGATCATCTCACGAAGCTCTCTCATACTCATTTCTTCTGGCGTACGACGGTCGCGCATCAATTTCTTTGGATCTACATTCAAACGGACTGTCAGGGACTTTCGATTCTCGGTGTAGTCGATCGTCCCATCCTCGTGAAAGTAGGTGATCTGAATATCGTCGGCGTCCCAAACTTTGGACTCTGGGGAATATTTGGCAGACGTTGCTTCGATGATTCTGTCGGGTCTAAAACTGGAGCGCACTTCAACGATGTTAAGCCCCATAATCCTTTGTGCGCTAATGTCATAGTCACGAAAGTTTATGATCAAGTTACCCTTGCGTTGCCACCGGGTATGGCTTGCCACCTCAGAAGCCTGACCACCTTCAATCAAAACGTCCTGTACATAATGCAGATGGTGCGAAGTGTAGGGAATAACACGCTCATTGATCACATAAGCCAAACCGCTTAAGACAAGGCCTCCAACAGCGAGCGGCAAACCGATCCGGGCCGGTCCCATCCCAGCAGCACGCATTGCTGTCACTTCATTAGTCCGGCTTAGGAGCACCATCGTGATGACGCTAGCGAGCAACGAAGCAATCGGCAACGCCTGACTTAGATGAAGCGGCAGCTGGTACAGATACATTTTCAAGATTAGCTCTACTGCAGGCTTATATTCTGGAAAATAACGAGTCGTCTTATGTATAAAATCAAAAAGTACGAATAGAAAAAGACACAGGATTAGGGTTCCTATGACATATTTCACGTAGTCTTTAAGTATATAGAAGAAAAGTCTCATTAAAGGATATCAGCCTCGGCGCAGAGCATTGGCCATCAGGTATATATGGCCTTTTTCGCCACTTTTTACCTCACCATGAATAATCAGCCGCCTACCGCGCAGGCTTTCCCGCGAAAACCCGGCGGCACTTAGCCTGGTGGTATCCACAAGCATCCTGGCACTGGCGTCTGTTAAAACAATATACGTACCCTCCGAACCCATCGCATCAACGGTGCCGCTTACCAGAACATCGCGATTGAGAAGCCCAGCACCAGCAAGATGCACACCACGCAAGTCCTCTAAAGGCACGGAGTCAAAAACCATGGTACCTAAACTCGAGAACGTCCAGAGGTCAAGACTTTCGCGCACTGTGCGAGCACGACCGCCATCTGAGCGACTGCAAGACAGAAACATAACCCCAACGAATAGGACTGATAAAAGACGCGCCATTGTCGCCCCGCGATGTAAGCAGTTCGGCCCAAAAATTAACCTTATCATTTTAGCACTGTTTAGCCCCAAGTAACATCAGGGTATTTCCTCGACTTTGAACGAGGATCTGAAAAAAAATCCCACTGAAAATCATGTGAGACCTATAAAAAAACCGCGGCCCCGGATATCAAATCCAAAGCCGCAGTTTTACAATCAACTTATAAATCCGACAAAAAGACGATCTAAACCGCCTCTTTTCAGCAACTTACTTAGTCTTAATTTCGAAATCGACAAACTCGATAGTTGCTAGATCCGCAGAATCCCCAACTCGGAATCCCTTCTTCAGAATGCGGGTGTAGCCACCATTACGCTCCTTGAAGCGACCAGCAAGGCCACTGAAAACCTTCTTAACTGCTTCGTCATCGAAGAAGAAACTGTCAGCTTGACGACGAGCATGCAGATCGCCGCGCTTGCCGAGAGTGATCATCTTCTCAACGATTGACCTCACTTCTTTTGCCTTTTGCAGAGTCGTATTAATACGCTCATGCAAAACAAGTGACGTCGCCATATTCCTAAGCATCGCCTTACGGTGAGCTGACTTTCGGCCTAATTTTCTGTATCCATTCAAGTGTCTCATGACATTCCTCGTTATCTAACAGTCAAAACTATTAATCGTTGTGAAGACCTTCGCGGCCACGAAGAGTTGTTGGGTCGAAACCCTCAATCTTCATACCGAGAGACAATCCCATTTCTGCAAGCAAGTCTTTGATCTCGTTGAGAGATTTACGACCGAAGTTCTTCGTCTTAAGCATTTCGGCTTCTGTCTTGGTCACCAGCTCGCCGATAAACTTGATATTTGCATTCTCAAGACAGTTTGCTGCACGAACGCTAAGTTCAAGTGTGCTTACTTCCTTGTAGAGGTTATCGTTCATAGCAACCGTTGCAGGAGCTGCGCTCGCTGCGCGAGAAGCTGTGTCTTCCTCAACCTCATCAAAGTTGACGAAAATCGTCAATTGCTCTTTCAGGATCTTTGCAGCGTAGGCAAGAGCATCATCAGGACGCTCAGCACCGTTAGTCCACACTTCAAGTGTAAGCTTGTCGTAGTCAGTCATTTGACCAACGCGAGCATTCGATACACTATAGGAAACTCGGCGAACCGGAGCAAAAATCGAATCGATTGAGATCATGCCAACTGGTAGATCCTCTGAACGATTTGCATCGGCAGACACATAACCGCGTCCGAGACGAACTACCATCTCCATGTCGAGTTTGCCGTCAGCATCCAGGTGAGCAATTGCTTGCTCTGGGTTAAGAATCTCAACATCACCGCTCGTCTCAATTTGACCAGCTGTGACTACGCCCTGACCGCTAACTTTTAAGCGAACAGTCGCATCCCCATCGCCACGGTAACGCATGTTTACTTGCTTTAGATTCAAAATCAAATCAGTCACGTCTTCCTTAACGCCCGAGATGGTGGAGAACTCATGATCCACACCAACGATACGAATAGCGACGATAGCAGCGCCATTCAAACTGGACAACAGTACGCGACGAAGAGAGTTACCAAGAGTCAAGCCGTAACCGCGCTCAAGCGGCTTAGCTACAAACTTACCATACGTATCAGTGCAAACCTCTGTCTCAAGGTTTTTTGGAGTAATCAGATCTTGCCAATTGCGATGCATACTCGACCTCCGCTCAAAGGGCTCTGAAGACACTTCATTCGTCTATCAGAGCCTCAGTTTTTACTTGTTATAAAGCTCTACGATCATGCGCTCTTTGACATTCAGATGGATATCATCACGAGTCGGAGCGGCAGTTACTTTACCAGTAAAGCCTTTGTGGTCAACGTCAACCCACTGGATTGCAGCACGCTTTGAGAAGAGATCAGCAGCCAATGGAAACACCGGCATAGTACGGCTCTTTTCGGAAACGGTCACAACGTCGCCAACAGCGATGCTGGCGCTCGGAATATTTAGACGTTTTCCGTTAACAAGGATGTGGTTGTGGCGAACAATCTGACGAGCTTCGCTACGGCTACGGGCAAAACCCATGCGGTAAATGACGTTGTCAAGGCGCTGCTCAAGGTTACGGAAGAATATATCGGAAGTAACCCCACGAGTTAAAGAGGCCCTTTCGAAAGTCAAGCGCATTGTCTTCTCTGTCAAACCATAGACACGGCGAACTTTTTGTTTCTCACGAAGCTGCTGACCGAATTCGGAAAGCTTACCGCGCTTTTGGCCATGCTGACCTGGAGCATATGCGCGACGCTCAAATGAACAACGTTCAGTAAAGCAGCGATCGCCTTTAAGGAATAGCTTCTGATTTTCACGTCGGCAGAATCGACATACGGGACCATGATAAAGGGCCATTTTTGAACTCCTTGGGTTCTTCTCAGTTCAACTCAAACACGACGACGCTTAGCAGGACGGCAGCCGTTGTGCGGAATCGGCGTAACATCCTTGATCATCGTCACCTTAAGACCCGCAGCAGCCAGTGCGCGAACAGCGCTTTCACGGCCTGATCCCGGACCTTTTACAAGCACAGCAATCGAGCGCATTCCAGCATCCATTGCACGACGACCTGCATCTTCAGCAGCTACCTGCGCAGCAAATGGAGTGCTCTTACGAGAGCCTTTGAATCCTTTGCCACCGGAAGTAGACCAGGTGATCACCTCACCGTTGAGGTCGGTGATCGTGACGATCGTGTTGTTAAACGTAGCCTGAATGTGGGCAACTCCAGATGGACTGGCTTTGCGTGTTTTCTTCTTTTTAGCGACCGTTGCGGTCTTCACTGTGGACATTTCATCTCTCCAGTTATTTTTTATTTCTCACCGGGTTTACCTAAGCGATGTCGCTTTGATTAACCTGGAGCTGCTTTCTTCTTGTTGGCCACTGTCTTACGAGGCCCCTTACGAGTACGCGCATTAGTCTTAGAACGCTGACCGCGAACTGGAAGGCTCTTACGGTGGCGGATTCCACGGTAGCAGTTAAGGTCCATCAAACGCTTGATCGACAGACCGACTTCACGCTTCAAATCACCTTCCACAAGAAGAGACGCTTCGATCACTTTACGGATCGCGTTTGTGTCCGCCTGGTTAAGGTCATTTGCACGGATATCTGGATTCACGCCAGCTTCAGCGATAATACGCTGAGCCTGACGACGGCCAACTCCGTAGATGCTCGTTAATGCAATTACAATTTTTTTGTTACCCGGAAGGTCAACACCGGCGATACGTGCCATCTGTCGTTACTCCAAATTAGCCTTGAGCTTGTTTATGCTTACCAATAGAACAGATCACCCGAACGACACCACGACGTTTGATGACCTTACACTTTTCACAAATAGGCTTTACACTTGTACGAACTTTCATCTCAACACCCCATTTACTTTGCACGAT
>CAMDGW010000155.1 GCA_945897695.1 Pseudobacteriovorax antillogorgiicola
GCCCTTGCCAGCTTCTCCGTAATGAGGCACCTGAGGGTCTTCGTGAAAGACCTTCCCAATACCGTGGCCCACGAAATCGCGGACCACACTAAATCCATGTTTTTCAGCGTGCTCCTGAATGGCATAGCCAATGTCACCAATCCGAGCACCAACTCGAATTTGATTGATTCCGATTTCCAAGCATTCTTCGGTGACTTTCACCAGTTTTCTAGTCGCCGCAGAGATATTGGAACCTACAAAAAATGTCTTCGAAGCATCGCCATGGTAGCCGTCCAGAATGGGAGTCACATCAACATTGATAATGTCTCCATCTCTCAAAATCTGCTTTGAATTTGGAATGCCATGGCAAACCACTTCATTAACTGACGTACAGATACTTTTTGGATATCCCCGGTAATTTAAGGGAGCGCAAATAGCACCTCGGCTCACCGTAAAATCGTGGCAAATATCATTCAACTCAAGAGTCGAAACACCCGGCTGAATATGTTTTTCAATCATAGTAAGCGTTTCGGCCGCTAAACGGCCGGCAGCTCGCATCAAATCAATTTCATGTTCGGATTTTAAAACAATCACAGAGACAATCATTTCTTCTGGAGCTTCGCCCTAACTCGGGGCAGAGTCTCATTTTAATCTACAGCCAAACGGCGGAACCAGTCTGCATCTCGCGAATTAATCTTCTTAGGAAGCGTTAATCCTTTTGCATCTACGCAGTACTGATGAGCCATTACCACCGTCCAGGGCTCAACCTCAAACCATCTTTCATGAACCTTACGTAGCAGCCCAAAATCAGCGTCATCATGGGTGAGCGACAATGCGTATGAGTCAAGCAGATCGTCGAGTTTCTTATCACCCTGATACTCAAAAGGGAAGGTCAGACCATTCTTTCCGCCAGTCTTAATCGCAGAAGAGTGCGCCACAGACCTTAAGTCCTGAGACAACATTGGAATAAAAATTCCTGCCATGGCAGCATCAAATTTCTGATTTTTATCCGAAATATCCTCAAAGTGGGTCTCAATTCCCAGGGACGCAAAAGAATCGCTGATTATCTTCTCCACAAGATCCTGGCGACCACTCATGCGGGCAATTTGAATAGAAACAGGCTTATCCGCAGTTTTTGAGCGCGGAAGTCCAATGTGACCCTGCTTATAGCCAGCTTGCTCGAATATTTGTGAAGCGGCTTCAAGATTGTAAGGGCGAATCAACGTTTTAGAATTGTATCCCGGGTGTGAGCGCAAAATAGGCGCCGAAACTAGTGAACCAATGTCGCCAGCTGCAGTCCTAAGAATCTCGCCCCTAGGTGTTGTCATGGTTAAGCCTTGTCGCAAAAGGGCCGACGACGACAGCGGTGAAGAAGGGTTCCAAATCAAAGTAGTAAACAGAGGAATGTCGATTCGAGTCGAACAGGACTTAGTTTCAATGGTTGTGGCAAAAGCCTTAGAAGCCTGGTTTGCCATCGAAAACCTAATGCTTGAGGAATTAACCCCATGAGCCGTACTCGAAGAAAACACGCGAATTTTGTCATACTTCGCCGTGTATCCCCTATTCAACGTAAGATCCACACCATCTGCGTTAAAATTTATTGAGTATAGCCCAGCGCACTCAAAACTATCATCAGGTGTTGGTCTCATCAAGCTAATGCCAGATAAAACATAAGGCCCGAAAGTGGGTGTCTTGGGGAAATCAATTTTCACGGTTAGAGGGCCGACGGTAGAATAGTCAACGTCAGCAGGAAATGTGGAGCCAAGCTTTTCTGTCACTGCTTGCGGAAGGGCCGATTTCAGCCAGTTGGAAAGAGATGTTGAGTCAATTGGAAAGCCTGTCCACCAGCGCAGACCAGGCCGAAGAGTAAGTGTCCAACGCTCTCCGTTCCCAAACTTCTCCACAATTGGATTTACTTTAAGCAGAAGAGAGTCATTTTTTAATCGGTCGCCTTCAAGTCTGAGAATTGCAGGGCAAGCTAAGCGCCCCATGATGGGATCGTCGCCAAGCCAGGTTGGCGGTTCTTTCTTCGCTTTGACTTGGGCCGACGGGCCCCAGCCAATAACATCAAGAGAGGCTGCGATTGTTGCCGTGGATACCGAAAGCACTACTACGACGCCGATTGATTTTGCGAGGGACCGGGACAAAAGAATCATATTTTTACCCATCGTTAGTAGAATTTGAGTAAGGTTTATCTTACCATTACTTTATGCGATTTTACAGGCTAACCAACCCTAATTTAAGCCCGAATGCGATCATTTGACGTCATCATTATTGGTCGAGGAATGACAGGCTTAAGCACAGCCCGCCATTTAAAAAGCTACGGCATCGAATCCGTTTGTATTATTGGTCCAAATCGGGATTTTACCAATTGCTCCTCATTAAACGCCGGATATGCGTCCTGCTCACTTCATGACAATATTTCCCGCATTGTTCATGGCCACGGCGACGAGGCTGCATCGGAACTATTAGGCCTAATTCGTAGGGGTTTTAGTGGGCTTATGACAGAAGCCTCACGCTTTGATACCCCAGTGACTGAAGGTCAGGTCTTCCGACTGACGGAGTCAGCCATGGAAGAAAGGGAAATGCTAGTAGCCACGTCATGGCTCTCGGCTCACGGCTTTCCAGCCGCAACTAACAAAACAAGGACTTCCTCCCGAACCCTTACCTTCCAGTCGGATGGCGCAGCTTCCGCGTCGATTGACGTTAGACACTTGATGGACCACATGGAGTCCGACGTCGAATTTACGATTCGTAGTGATAAGGTTGTAGGTGTCACGCCCCACCCAGGACACATTGAGGTCCGAACTCAGACAGGAGGCAAAATTCTGTCGCAAATAGTGGTAGTTGCTGGCCACGTAGGAATTAAAGCACTGATTCCAAAACTTGAATCCTGCTTAGTCAATCACGCCGATCAATGGGCGGAGTTTGAATTCCGAGGAAAACATCCCGCCCTTACACCAGGCAGTCTTGTGTTTGCCGATTTCGGCCAGTACTGGCTATCCGTAACTTCCAATCAAAAGATTCGCGCTGGAGGAGCTCGCTACCTAAGAAAATGGGCTGGGGTTGAAGCCGATCACGCTTGGCTCGAGGAAAGGATTACCGACAGCATCCGCAATAGAATTGCGGATCTTTTTGGAGTTGAGCTTTCTGCCGCAAGCCAACAACATGCTGTGCTTGATTTACGTGCCTGCGATGAAATTCCTATTATTGGGCCGATGTTTGATGACTCGCGAGTTCTCGTGTCTGGGGGCTACATGGGATCAGGACTGACACTTGGCTATGCGGCAGGTGCGGGGCTTGCTGACTTTATCGGAAAAGGAACATCCAAATCCGTACCTGAAATATTCCACCCCAAAAGGTTAAGGAGTCTCCCAAACGTCCCCTAAAGATCCTGAAGCTGGATGCAGGGCATGTTCTGTGATCTTGAATTCCTCTACAATCTCTCCGCCGATCAGATGTTGATCAACAATTTTTTTGCACGCATCTACCGTCACATTTTTGTACCAAACGCCCTCCGGATAAACCAGAGCCACAGGGCCTTCACGGCAAATTCTTAGACAGCCAACCTTGGTTCGATAGATACCAGCTTCGACAGCATCGTCAGCGCGTACCCTCTCTTTTAAAAACTCCCAAGTTTTCAATCCAGATTCAGAGGAGCAACATTTTTCGCCGGCGCATAAAAAAATATGCCGTTTGATCTGATCTATTTTAAGTCGTGCGACAGCCTTCTGTAGGTCGGTAGAATCATTATTCGACACTTACTATTCCTCCCGTAAGCTTATTACGCTCCAAAAGTCGCTTCTCAATAGAATTACTGACTGATGACAGTGAAAATACTTTCTTTCCAGCCTGCCGGGACCGTTCAATTCGTGCGGGTAGTACGTCATCCAGAAGAAGAAGTAGCTCATCGGCGGAACCGCTTAACACGAGCCATTTATCAACACGTGCGTAGTCCTCGTGAGATAGAAAGTGTCCGTGCCCCAAAAGCTCAATCACATACTGAGCAACAAGCCCCTTATCGGACAAACTTTTTGGATCAATCATCGTCACGGTTTACTTGAGTCCTTTAAAAACTGTTCCATCAAAATCTCCATGTCAGCAACTTTGGAATTAAGCAGCTTCATTGCTTCGCCCATTCGGCGAATTTCATGTAAGTGATCGTGGATCCTTAAAAAATTTGCCACACGAACTGTTAAACTGGAGACTTGTCCAGGCTCGACAATATCAAAATACCAGTTGCCTTCAACAGCCCATCGTAAAAGCTCTGATTGAACGACCGAGGAAATATCGCCGAAAATGATCGTTGGGGCGGGAATGCCATGAGCCCTGGGAATTCGAGGACTTATACTTTTTAGCCATGAGGGATAGTGTTCATCTTCCAAGCCTTCAGCTGAAATAAAGAGCACATCCACTGGCTTAATGGCCGGATCATCAAGAGATCGAACCTCAACCATTTCAAGTTTTAACAGAAGCTTAAGCTTTTGCTCGATGACGGCTGACGCGGAACTGACAAAACCAGGTGTCGCATTCCAGTGGCACACCCTCATCCGTCGATCATCAAATAAATCTTTTGTGGTCAAAGAAACTCCTCAGGACGCGAGAGCAACATACAACGTCTCATGTTACAATTTTACCACACAAAAACTCGGGGACTTACACCATGTTCAAAATCACTGCCATTGCACCAACCAGAGTTGATCTCGCAGGCGGGACTATCGATCTTTGGCCGATTCATAACCTGCTCGAGCGAAAAGCTACCGTCAATGTTGCGGTGAGCCTCGAGGCCACCGTCGAAGTAACGCCGTCCAGTGACGGTCTATTCCACTTTGAAAGTGTCGACCAAAATCTCTCTGATAGAGGCACCTATGACTCCATGATCCGCTCGCCAAAGTTGAACCTATTTTCGCTTCTTCTTAGCGCTTTCTGGAGTAAAAACCTTCCTGCAATAAAAATAAAAACCCACGCCAAATCACCGGCTGGCGCAGGCTTGGGTGGATCAAGCTGTCTTTCTGTAGCTTTTGCCAGAGCGGTCGCTGAGGCTAGACAGAAATTCGAACCCTCTTACAAAGTACCAGATGAATTTGGCATCGTTCGAACAGCTCAAGATGTGGAGTCACGCGTTATTCATGCGCCAACCGGCGTCCAAGATTACTGGGGGGGCATACGTGGCGGCATCAACATCATTGAATTTCCGTTTGGACGCACTGAAATTACAACACTCCCAGGATCTAGTTGGGAAGATCAGGATTTTAAGCTCATTTGCTGCTATAGCGGGAAATCGCGAGCCAGCGCCATAAATAACTGGGAAATTTTCAAACGTATTTTTGATGGCGACAAAGGACTTCTAGAGAAAATTGCAGCCATTGGCCATGAAGCCGCCGATTGCGCGGAGGCAGTGTCCCAGCAGAATTGGAAGGACACCATCAAAGCGTCTCAACGTGAGTGGCGCCTCAGAACTGATCTTTGGCCAAATATTGAAACCATTGAAACAAGAAAAATTGATGCGGCCGCAAAAGCGGAAGGTGCCATTTTCACTCGTGTTTGTGGAGCAGGCGGGGGTGGTGTCATGGGTATTTTCTGTCCCATTGATCGCACTGAACAGGTGTCGAAAGCAATGACTGCCGCCGGCGGACAGGTGATGGATGTCGTGGTTGGAGGTCCAGGTCTAACGGTAAACATTATTTAATCATCTGTTATTGGACAACTTTTTAAACATTTGTGCATTAAGCCAATGATCGACGCTTTACAAACGGCGTCGTCTTGGATTGAATAAGCTTTCAAGGTTCTAATTGGGAGAAAACAACATGGGTCAGAATACTGTTAACGTCACAGACTCCAATTTTGAGTCGGCCGTCTTGAAATCCTCTGTTCCAGTTCTTGTGGATTTTTGGGCGCCTTGGTGTGGGCCTTGC
>CAMDGW010000156.1 GCA_945897695.1 Pseudobacteriovorax antillogorgiicola
TGATCAAGATTGACCGTGCTCAAAACGGCTCGAATGCTCTCCTCTGTAAGTGACTTGAGACGATCGGGTGATAGTCCGTATGTCAAATTTTTCAGAAGAGAATCCTTAAACAAAAAAGGTTGCTGACTAACCAGCGCCGTGCAGCTGATGAAGCTGTCCCAAGCAATATTGCCATCCCAATGAGAGGGAGAAATCAAACCGGAGAGACATTTGATGATGGTACTTTTGCCTGATCCGCTCGGACCAATAATGGCAACTGATTTTCCACGGGTGAGTGACAAATCTTTGGCGGAAAATGCGACTCGTGAATCATAGCTCACCTCGACACACCTAAGTTCGATCAGGTCTGGAAGTTGCAAATTTTGAGTCACTTGCCTTTGACCCACTACTGGTCTATCAGAACCTTCTGCTTGCGAAACTTGCTGAAAGACATCCATCGAGCGGCGGAGCCCACCAACTGTCTCACTCCAACGTGCCACCTGCTCACCCATCTCACGAACTGGTTTCAAAATCAATCCGAGCGCCACAAAAAACTGGATGGCAATATCCGGCTCAACGGCAAACAATGGTACTTTCCTAGTCCATGCATAGATAAAACCGGCGAAAATCAAAAAACCGATCCACTCCATACCGGGAGCAACAATCGCACGCAGAAAAATAGAGTTGTTCATCATCTTTAGATAGGACTTATTTCTCGTCTCAAATTGTCCGCGTTCAAAGGATTCACCGTGCTGAGCTCGCATGAATCTGAAACGTTCGCGAATACCAAGAAGCTGGCCTGAAAGAAGTCCCAACTCCTTTTGAAATGCTTCTGTAAAAAAAGAAATTCTCTTTCCTGCCTGTCCCATTTGCCAGCCGATCACCGGTGCTATAAGCAATAACACTAAAGCTGCCGGCCAATGAATAAAGGCAAGAGTCACCAAACAAGAAATGATCAGAACTCCATCTTTAACAAACGCTGTCGAAAAATCACTTAGACGGGATTGGATGAACACAGCATCAGCCATAATAACTGACATCCACTCACCGGCTCCTCGACGTGACGACGCCAACCACGGAAGCGACACGACTGCCTCAAACACCTTTTCGCGGTAATTCTGGGCCACACTTAACGACAAACGAACCAAACCGAGGTTATAGAAATAAGACGCAGACGCCTTAAAAAATCCAGCAATCAAAATGGCGACTGGCACGTAAATAACCACATCACTTCGTCTAAGGACTACATCTGACAAATGAGGAAACCATTGAGTCGCTTTGTCTGGCAAAATCCCTGCAATGGAAAGAATCTCTGCTGAGGTGTCGGTAAAAAACGCCGCAAGAAATCCCTTTATAAGGACCAGAAACATCGCCTGAGTTAAGGAGAGAAGTGCTAAGGATAAAACAATGCTGACGAGTACTCCACGCTGCGACATAACGGGCACCAGCATGAACTGCCTCAGAAAACCCAGCAGAGCTGTCTGCTGCCGGTTCCTCACACCTTGATTCCTTTTTCGCGTAGATCACGCATGATCCATGCCGCAGCCCGATCAGCAGCACCCGGAACCAATTGGGAGGTCAGCAATTCAAATCGCTGAAGCATGTGTTTACGCGCAACCGAATCATGGGCCAGTGTCACCACCTCCTGCGCCACGACCACTGGGTCAATCACCTGGATATGCTCTTTGACCACTTCTTCATTCATCAGCAGATTCACAAGACTAACCCAAGGCAAATCGACAAGACGACTTGCAACTGCATACGACAGGTCATTCATGACATAGACAACAGACATGGGAGTCCCTGCCAGCGCACACTCAAGTGTTGCTGTACCCGAAGCCACGACAGCACTATTTGCAATCTTAAGCAGCTCAAGGGAACAGCCATTCATCCAGTGAAATCCACTTGCTTCCCAGCTTTGACTTTTACCCCTAACATCAGGATCGACATTCAGTATCGGTGCCACGTCTTCCCATTGAAGCCCCGCTGCAAGCGGGATGACGCACAGAGCGTTCGGAACTTCGCGCAGAATCTCGTGACGAATTCGATCCATTAACGGAAGAATCATTTTCAGTTCACTCATGCGGCTACCGGGGAGAAATGCAAAAATTTTTTGCCCACTGGGCAGGCCGAGGTGAGAGGCATCTAACTGAATTTTGCTCATGCGGTCAAAATGAGGAGATCCCACGTACTTATAGTTGACGCCATTTCGAAGAAAAAACTCCTCTTCAAACGGCAGCACCCCCAAAACTCCAGTAAAGTGATCCCGTAGTAGATCAACTCTCTTGCGTCCCCATGCCCAAACCTTCGGAGCCACGTATTGGAATACAGGAATTCGCCGCAAATGAAGCTGCTCAGCCAAGCGAAAGTGAAACCCTGGAAAATCAACAAGAACAGCAAACAGGGGATTAAAACGGTCTACCCAAGTGAGAATCAACTGCTCAAGCATACGGATATCCGATATTTTTCTAGCCACCTCAACGACGCCCATCACGGACAAATCCGAAATGGCCGCTAAAGGTATGACTCCAGCCCGAGTCATGGCATCACCAGCAATACCATACGCAACCGCATCCGGTGAAAGTGACCGCAAGGAGTGAACCAGATCAGCCGCCAATAAATCACCCGAGAGCTCACCGGCAGATATGAGAAAGTTCCTGCCGGATTTTAGCGACATAGTCCTCGTTCACTATGCTTGAGGAAGTCAAGCCATTGGGAGCGGAATTCGCAGTCCCGTACTTCAGTGTTAATTTTGGCTATTGCATCTTCCAGCGTCAAATTAGAATCAAAGACGAGATGATACATGGCCTTTATCAGCTGAAGATCAGAATTAGTGATGCCAAGCCGTCTTAGACCAACCATATTAAGCCCATTCATCCGTGCTCGGTCGCCATGAACCATGCCAAATGGCACAACGTCTTGAACGACCTTTGCACCCGCCGCGATCATGGCAAGCCGTCCAATACGACAGAACTGATGAACTCCCGAGAGTCCGCCGAGCACTGCCCCATCATCAACAACCACATGGCCTGCCATAGCCACATTGTTTGCCGCAATAACACGATTGCCAATCATACAGTCGTGAGCAATGTGGGTATAAACCATAAATAGGTTCTCATTGCCGACAACGGTCTTTCCGCCGCCACCTTCGGTACCAAGAGAGACGTTGCAGTATTCGCGAAACATATTGCGGTCGCCAATGACGAGCTCCGTATCTTCGCCCTTAAACTTCAAATCTTGAGGCCGTGAACCAATACTTGCATACGAGGATACCAGATTTTCCCGGCCCATTTGGACACGACCGGTAATCACTACGTGTGATTGAATCTCCGTTCTATCGCCGATCACAGCCTTCGGTCCGATCACCGAATAGGGACCGACCTTAACTCCAGAGCCAAGGACCGCTCCATTTTCAATGATTGCAGTGGGATGTACTACTGTAGCGGCTGATATAGTCGTCATGATGTCTCACTTCATAAGGGCACTGAATTTCACAGTTGATACTTCAGCGCCATCTACCGTCATCACGGCATCAAACCAAAAAAATGCGCCGCGATGCTTCGTCAACTTAATTTCATATTTTAGCACATCACCAGGAACAACTGGCTTGCGAAAGCGAGCCTCCGTGATTTCGGTAAAGAGACATTCAGTCAAAGTCCCCTTGCTCAAAGATCCAAGGACCGCAGCGACCTGCGCAGCGCCCTCGACTATCACTACCCCCGGCACAATTGGATTCCCCGGGAAATGCCCCTGCAGGGCTGGATCACTGATAGTAATATTACGGAACGCCACAATGTACTCGTATGGCTTAGCCTCGAGGACCCGGTCAATAAATAGAAATGGATATCGATGTGGAATAGCTTTTTGAATCGCGACCACATCCATCGGCATTTTAACGTCCATCTGCAAGTCTCCTCGGGAACGCTTTATTACTTTTTCTTGCCGTATGCCTGGATCACGTCTTTTGTCAGATCCACCGGCTGGCTGAGATAAAGTAGCCCAGCGTTGTTGACCTCAAATACGACTTCAAGACTTTTTTCTTTTGCCATCTTCTGAACGATGCCTTCAACTTTTGCGGCGATACCTTGTGTTGCCTTCTGCTCATCACTTTTTACAGCTTCGCGAAACGCCATTTCATCATTTCTCATAGCCAGGAACTTTTCCTGAAATTCTTTTTGCTTATTAATCCTAGCTTCTTCACTCATAAGAGCTGACTGGGACTGCCAGTCCTTGTTCATTTTATCAAGCTCGTCACGACGCTTGTTGAAGTCAGCTTCCTTAGCTTTGATCTTTTTCTCAAGCTCTGAACGAGCAGCTTTACCTTCTTCTACGTTCAAGATCACAGCCTGCATATCAATAACGCCGTACTTTGATGCAAATGCCGAATTAGCAGTCGAAGCGATTAATCCAACCAAACAAATTTTCAAAATGCTTTTCATCATTGCACTCCCTATAACAGACTTATTTGCGAACATCATTTTCCTGACCTTGCCAACATTAAACCAATTAGAATCCGATACTGAAAATAGGTTGCGCCTCACCGAGCTTGCCATCAATCACGGGGTATGCCCATTCAAACCTGAATGGTGCAATCGGCGTTTGCCATCGGAATCCAAAACCAACATCGCGATTCATGCCCTTGAGAGAAATCAATTCGTCATCATCATAAACACGACCCCAATCCGCAAAAGCAAGGGCCTTGATACCTGCCTCTGGAATCAATGGAACAAAATACTCAAGCTGGAACAGCAGCTTTTTATCACCACCGCGATTATATTCCATCGGCTCAAAGCCAGGGGAACGCAGCATGTAAAATTTTGGTCCGATCGATTCGTTCTTAAATCCACGAAGGTCGTTGTAGCCGCCCAACTTATATCTCTCCACAAATGGTACCTGTGATCCTAGATATGAATATATGTAGGAAAGGTTACCCGAAAGCTTGAAGTAGGTACGGAAGGTGTCACTAAAGTCCAAAGGTTGATAGTAGGCTGCGTCCAATGACGTCTCCTGGAACTTGTAATCACCCCGAAGGATCGGTCCGCCTGTGATTTTGTGACGCAGAGTGATCTCGCTTCCTTCCGTTGGAGCGATGTTATTATCTCTGACATAACGGAACAAAGAAAAGATCATCGAACTCTGAAGACCGCGCATCTTGAATTTGTCACTTAAGAACTGATCACTTTTCTGTTCAGTTTTAAGGAGACGGTAAGTTGCCTGACCGGTGATTTGTTCAAAAATTTTCCGACCCACAAAAACGCTAGCTCCATAGCGTTTTTCTTCGGTCTCGACGTCGGTAATGACCTGTTCAATTTGATGGGCATACTCAAGATTTGAACCGGCAGACCACTGGGAGTCGTTAACGCGCGGATTAGTAAACCCAAGGTCTAGATTGTAATTGCGTTCACCATCCCATTTTCCATGGAGACTGGTATTATAGCCGTAGCCAGATTGATTCTGCTCATCGTAGGCACCTTGACCAAAAAATCCAGACTTAGCCCCGCCACCTTGCGGCGGCACGTAGCCGACACTTGCCTGCAGCTGTCCGGTTGGCTTTTCCTTCACCTTAACCCTCAAGTCTAGAATAGATTCATCGCCGGCATTGCGCTCATTGAGAACTTGAATGTCTTCGAAGAAACCAAGCCGACCAAGTTCTTTTTTGGTATCCGTAAGGCCCGTAGAGTTATAGAGCTCGGCATCGTTGACTTTGAACTCTCTTCTCATCACATTGTCGCGGGTTTTCGTATTCCCAATGATAATCATCTCGCCGAAGTAAATCTTTTCGCCCTTGGCAATTTCATAGTTAATGTTGGCCAGGC
>CAMDGW010000157.1 GCA_945897695.1 Pseudobacteriovorax antillogorgiicola
TCGCTTGTGTTTGCCAGCGTCTTCGTGGGTTTGGTTACGATTTGGCTAAGTCGCAAATATTGGGCATTCGCTATGAGCCGTTATGCTAGCGCGAGTTCATGATTCGTGTCGGGATTTATTCGTCTTCGCCTATGGAGTCAATGTGATCCATGAGTACGGCCTCGTCAGCAACTCGGCCCATGCCGCATTCTTCGCAAAAGGCAGCGATGCCGTCCAGTTGCTTGCTTAAAGACTCTTCGCTTGAGGCTAAACTTGTGTAAGCGATGGAGGTTTCGCCGTCTTCTTGCATTGACCCATATGGCATTACCGTGATGCGAAAGCGTGCACGAAGTTTTTCGATAAATGCCGCCATTTCCTTGCGGTCGGGGGCAGGGGCTCCTTCTTCACTCTCGAATGTGATTTTTACAACTGCAAAATACATAGGCCCTCCTGCTTTTATTATAACGGGAATTTGTTAACACACCAATTGTATTTGTCCCATCTCCATGTGCGGGGAGTGTCACCCTTGGCCCAATCGAAAGTATCCAGGTCTATTCTCCAAAAAAGTACCGTTTTCGTGGAGTGATTTTTTGCAGTTTTTGAACAGGCAGTGCGACGCGCTTACGGTGTATCAAAAGCCTAGCGGTAAACCAATTGCTCTGGTACCGCGAGTGCGAATTTGAATGGCCCAACATCGATGGGACAGCGCCCTGTGACGCGAAACCAGCGATGCATGGGTAGATCTGCGCCACTTGGGGGGTGATTTTCATCACATGCCTGCCAGCGTCCGTAACTTCTGGCGGATATCACCAGGTGACAATCGGACTTGTCCGCAGCCGGGCAGCGTTCGCCACTGCTGGCGATGGTCCATCGTACTTCGGCAAGTCTATCAACGAGACTCTGGGTCATCCGTTGCACCTCGATGGCTGCGATGCAGAGAAGTCCGTTCAAAAATACCTGAAGCCAAGAATTCATTGATCCGTGTCCCAGTCGATTTGAAATTCGCCTGCATCGGAACCGACTTTGCTCGCCATCTTATCGACTCGCTCCTTGATGACTTTTCCAATCCATGTCACTGCGGAGATGCTTACCAATAGGGCAAAGCTGCTGACGATGATGTATTCCATGGTGACGCTGCCTTGTGATGAATTTTTGTGCAAAAAATTTTGGAATTCTTTGAGATTGAAACGGCAAGTTTTTGGGCTCATGGAGATCTCCTGCTGGCTGAAAATTGGTTTGAACGACTCCTGAAACATTCGTCAGAGTAAGGGTTGGGAGAATTACCGCCAATGGCAAAACCAGATCCAAAATGAGTTATCCACAACAGACTTATGGGGTGACAATCATGACAACTGAGAGCAAAGGAGGCGTTAAGTAGGGGGTAGTATCCAGATGCTTCGGGGGCTATAATTATAGACTGTTAATTTCGACCTAAGTTTTTGACTAGTGTGCGGAAATCAAAAGTTTTTTTAAAAACTTGTTGCTCAAAAGGATTTGACATCATGAGCCAATCATCCGCCCCTGAAGGGGCCTCGCAAAATGCGGTTGAAGATCTTTCGATTCAGGCTGCCGCAGACGTCGCGACCAAGCTGAAAGAGAACATCTCGTCGGTCATCTTCGGACAGGACGAATTAATCACCGAGACATTGACGTGCTTAATCGCCGGTGGTCACGTTTTGCTAACTGGTGCGCCAGGCTTAGCTAAGACGACTCTTGTGCGTGTCTTTGCAAAAAGCATGGGGCTAGGCTTCGGAAGAGTCCAGTTCACTCCGGATTTGCTCCCATCTGACATTCTTGGCAGCGAAATTTTGAATATTGATCCGGAAACATCTCGAAGAAGTTTTGAATTTTCCAAGGGGCCAGTGTTTACCAATCTCCTGCTGGCTGACGAGATTAACCGCGCCTCCCCGCGTACCCAGTCTGCCTTGCTTGAGGCCATGCAGGAACGTTCTGTCACAGTTGCAGGCAAGCGTCATATTTTGCCCCAGCCTTTCCTTGTGTTCGCCACCCAAAATCCATTTGAGTCTGAAGGCACATTCCCGCTGCCTGAGGCCCAGATGGACCGCTTTCTTATGCACACTCTTGTGGGTTATCCTTCTCTTGAAGCAGAGCAAAAAATGCTGGCATCCCATGCCCACGGCGAGCTTATTGGTGAAAAAGTTGACTGGGCCGCAGATGACGACAAGCTATCGCCGGCTACGTTACTGAGCGTCATGAAGCGAGCGCGTCAGGTACGCGTTGATGAAGCTCTGATCTCGGTGGTTGCTGATATCGTCCGTTCTTCAAGGCCTGAAGATATTCTATGTCCAAAACAAATCAAAGACGCCCTATGGTATGGTGCGGGACCGCGAGCCGGTATCAGCCTGATTTCAGCAAGTCGCGCCTACGCTCTTATGTGCCAAAGCGAGGTTGTTCGATGGCAGCATATTAAACGCATGGCTCGACCTGTTCTGCGTCATCGTATACGCTTAGCTGCGCACGCTGTTCGCGATGGTATGACTGAAGATCAGGTTGTGGATCAGCTACTCGAAAGAGTTCAGGCAGATCGCGGAAATCAGGCGCTTGGCATCGATTAATGAGTGGGTGATAGCAGTTCATGGAAAGTCATCTCAGTCGTAAATATACTCTTTCCGATCTCGAGCCAGGTTGGCCCGAAGATCTCGGTACATCTCGGGTCAAGTCGTCGCCACGCATGCACGGCTCCCTGATCATGTCCTTGCGTCGGGTGTCTCGCAATCCAGAAAACTCTAGGCCTTACGTTCACGGAGATCCAATTCAGCTCATAGATTGGAAAGCTTATGCACGCACCGATGAACTGATTGTTAGGGAGCATCGTGATGAGGCGGCGGCTAAAATTTCCATTGTTATTGACCAAAGCGAATCCTTAAAGTGGCCCATGAGGGAAGCCTTATTAGAGCATGGAGGAATTGGTTCAACACCTCAGAAAATTGAGATTGCTTGCCGAGTTGCGCTCTACCTCGCCCACGCTCATGTTACTATGGGGGATATGGTAACGATTGCTTTTCTGGATGGGGACGGAGGAGTCACTCGGTGTTGGACGCCAAGAAGCCCTGCAGATCTGTTGGGTATGTATGAGCTATCACTGAAGATTGGTTTTATCGACGCCCTAGAGTCATTGATGGCGATTTCAAATTGGTCAGCATCAAGTTTTGACTGCGCTTGGTGGCTTAGTGATTTCCTCAAAGACCACTCGATGCCCAGTATTTGGAGTGAGCTAAAGCGCGTTGCTGTTTTGCATGTATTTAGCCACTTGGAGTTGTCAACAGATTGGATGGATGGCTCCACGAGCTACCGTGATGAAACTCGGGGACGTAAGATTTATTTGGGAGACCAATTAAAGTCGGGTCATGATTGGCAGGACGCGATCGAGTCTTGGCGTACGAAAGTCAAATCTGTAGCCAGGCGTCGCGGCGGCGCCTACCTTGCAATTGACGACACCACAAATGTGGGTGACTTTTTTCACTGGTTAACGACGGAGGCGATATAAGCTTGAGTTTCCAAGCCTTCCAGTCGATCTTTACGGGCTCGCTCATCAGCGCATATGCAGCGCTTTTTACGGCGCTTGGTCTAGCTATCTGGTGGGTCGTCAGAAAGAGATTGAAAGATTTTTGGCTCCCTATTGTTAGGATCCTGGACTTTCCGGTGAGTCGGTTGCCTCGAATTGTTCTGAAAAAGCCGCCTTTGATTCCTTTTCTTGCGTTTCTTTTGGCTTCGATAGCGGTAGCTATCTGGACGAATAAGCCCCGACTTAAAATTTTTTCTGATTTTGAACCGGGAATGTCTCAAGTTCACGTGTACGTAGACATGAGCCCGTCGGTTTCCGCCCAGATACCTCTTAATGAACTTGGGCAGAAACTCGTATCACTACTTGAACAAGTTGGTTCCAGGTCCCGGGTAACGTTTGGCACAAGTCATGGTCCAGACGTGTACGAGATGACTAGCCCTGCAGCGGCCGCCGATCTTATTTCAGGTCTTGGTTTTCACCGTGGTGGTGGAAAGATCGGTCCGGGCGTTCGTGCTCAAATTTCTAGAATCGGCGAAGTCGATCAGCTTTTTGTACTATCAGATCGGGATCAACACAGTTGGGGTGGATTTCAATGGCAGTATCTATTGGTTGATTCCGATATTCGCCATGTGGACATTGACTCAACAGCATCTCGACCCAATCTCCCAAACGTTTTTGTGCAGGATGCTAGATTTACAAGTTCCCCTGGTTCATTGACTATGGATTGGGAAATTGAAATTGCAGAAGGTGCGCTCGTGAGGCCGGCATCTGGGTCTGTCAATGCATCCCTTGCTGGGAATTCACTGGCGACAGCCAACTGGGAAATTCCTGCAGGACGACGCAGTGCGCTGGTAAGTGTGTCATGGCCGTCAACTCTCGTGCCAAGAGACTCTGTTAGCGAGCCCATTGAATGGAACATCGAGGTATCAGGCGGCGACGCTATGACGATTGATAATAAGTTTCGTTCCCCAGTTCTAGGGCGGCGCGACCGAGTGGTCGTCATTGGCGAGCCAACTGGAGAGTTGCGACTTGAGGATGCCCTGATGCCTCTAGAGACCGCATTGCAGGTTTCTGGTTTTGAAGTGGAGCGATTCGATAGATGGCCGTCTAAAGTAAAAAATCAGTTACCAGATGTTGTTGCTTCAGCGCGGTTTTTGGCGGTTCTAGCTGGCGATGGTAGTTCTGTTGATATGTGGTGTCCTGTAGTTTCTGAAAAATTGATGCCAGTATGGTTGATCCCGGACTCTGGCAGCGCATCTTTTGCGGCTTTATGCCGATGTATTGCGAAATTCTCTGTCGGCATTACTAATGATATGTGCACCGATCGATTGACACGGGAACAATGGATAGCCACCCTTGTCAATGTTGGAGCAAAACAGATTGGCGGGGACGTGGGTTTTGCCAACCAAGCAGTTGCGATGCGATTAGTTGAGGAAAAACGAGGCGTAGATTTCACGATTCTTACTGTCCCACTGCGGCCCCAAGCGCAATATGGGATTACCTGGGGGTCATTCCCGGTGTTGGTGCGCCAGCTTTCGGCGTTTACTACTGGTCAGGTGTCAGGTGGAAGTGTTGATGCGGAAGGACTTCGCGGGTTATGGCCGAGAGTACCTGATGTATCTTCCGTGCTAACGTCTGCAGACGCTGCATCAAGGACTCAGATCTTACGGGAAACTAATATTCCTGTCGGTGAAAGTATGCTTGCTTACATGGCCACTGGTGATTTGCCTCCGTCTTGGACTTCTGCAGGCAGTGGTGGTCGCGTGCATTCCCCCTCTAAAAGAGACAGCGAGGATCCATTCCCTTGGATCAGAATCCTTGCGGGGTGCGTTTTTCTAGCATTTGTTGTTGAAGCGTTTTGGCTGTGGCGTCGGGAAAGGTCGAAACGGGCGGCAGCAAGTATTTATGTTTTTATCGCGATGTCTCTGTTTGTTCACTCAGAATCATCATCAGCGCAGGTACGTATTGAATGGCTCGGGCAGAAACCATCTTCAGTTTTCCAATTTCAGACGCTCGCAAGGGAAGTTTCTTCAAGAACTAGTTTGGAGTTTTCGCATCAGGCAGAGTACCTGTCTAATTTCGATGATGCCTCCGCACAGCTTCCTTGGCTTTGGACGAGTACTCCAGGGGGATTAGCTGGTAAGGATGGAAAAGTTTCAAGTCTCGGGCGTCTTTGGCTCAAACGTGGCGGTATTTTGATCATTGATGGGACTCAATCAGAAAAAAATCTTGAAACGATGTTTGAGCCTCTTATGCAAGGAACCG
>CAMDGW010000158.1 GCA_945897695.1 Pseudobacteriovorax antillogorgiicola
TCTAGTCAGATCCAATATATCGTCGATAATTTGCATCAGCTGTTTTCCATTGCGCGTGATCGTTTCCATAAACTCGACTCGCTGAATTGCCGTGACTTGCGGATCATTCATCAGACTGCTGAAGCCTAAAATTGCATGGAGCGGGGTTCGGATCTCGTGACTCATATTTGCCAAAAACGCGCTTTTGGCGCGACTCGCGCTCTCGGCAATGCTGGTTGCATCCTGGAGACTCTCAATCAAGTCCCGGATCGCGTACTGTTGCCGACGCGAGTTAAGAGCACCCTGCACGACACTAAGTAAAGTCGAAATTTTGACAGGACGCTCCAGATAAATCAGGGATAGAGAGCAGTCGGCAAAGGATGACGCAACATGCTGCTGAAATAATTCCATAGCAGAACTATAGTCGTGCTTTGTTATGATGATCATGGGTAACGTCGACCATCTAGCTTGCTGAGATAGCACTTTTTTTAGATGGTGAACCATGGTGGGCGATAAAACCTCCCCGCCCAAAATGACCACGCCAACACCCCGACTGATTTGATCTGTAAGTTCCATCGTATCTGCACACAGATGACTTTGAAGATTTCTTTTACCTAACAGTTCTGAGCTCAAAACGGCATCATCATGGTTTTTAGTGAAGATCAAAATTCGTTCCGCCATCTTGACTCCGGGAACATCCAAACTAGAAAAACTCATTTCCGCAACATTTGATGGCGCCAAAAACTGGTCAGAAACAAGGGGAATCATGATAATTGCTCCTTGTCATACGCGATGCTCGACCCAGAATTTACGCCGCCACTGTACGTCATAGCGCTGGCCGCAAAAGGCACCTCAGCAATCAAAGGCAATCCAATGGAAACACCTTTAGAGGAGACTTTGAATTCATGGGCGAATGGATCCATGGCTCCCGAACGATTTTTTTTCACTTTGATGTATTTTTCAGTCGCGCCCGCTAACTGGTAATTTCCTGTCTCGACGACGACCTCTGCAAGAAAGCTCAAATCGGCGGATGAAATATTTGATTGCTGACGTTGCTGATGCACATCAGCAATGACGACAAGTATCGCGCCAAGTTTATCTAGATGATTCACTAACTCTTGCATTTGCAGCATCAAAAATTTCTCTGAAGGCATGGCACTGATAAATCCATTCAAACTATCAATGATCATGGTGGAAAAACCATCGGCAGAGAATCTGAGCGCCAAATTCGCAAATTCCCCTGGGGATATTTCGGCAGGATCCAGGTGCCGAATCGAAATCACATCCTGATTTATGAATTCGCTCAAATCGAGACCGATACTCTTGGACCTTTCCAAGTATGATGTTGCCCCCTCGTCAAACAAAAATATTGCGACCTTCTGACCGCGTGTTGCCATTGAAAATGCATAATTTGCCGCTAGAGAAGATTTTCCGGTACCGCCACGGCCCTCAATTATATTGCACGAACCAATGCGAAATCCACCGGCCAGCATGACGTCTAACTCGTTCAAACCGGTAGAAAATACCTGGCGAAGTGTTGCTGATACAATTGGATTTACTATAAAATCATCACTATGGGACAGCCTTGGGAAGATCTTAATCCCTCCACGCATGAGTCTAAAGTCATGACGCCCACTTTTAAAATCTGATGCGCGCATTTTTGACACGACCAGATTTCGCTGATTAGAGCCATAGTCAGTCGTGGTCTGTTCTATTTTAATAACCGTACTCACGGCGCTGTGTAGTTGCAGATGTTGATCTTCAGATGATTTACCATCAAGCAGGAGGACTGTACAGCTAGCCCCAAGAAGGTAGCTCTTTAGGCGCAAAATCTCGCGCCGAAACCTCAGCGGATCACGAGCCAGCAGACGAAGTTCTGACAGCGAGTCAAAAACAACCCGCACAGGCTTGGCAGTCTCAATTTCATCCCTCAATAATTTGGACATGCCAGCAAGCTCAATTTCCGCTGGATTAAAAAACGTATAATCGCCCTCACGCTCATCGATGCCTCCAACGACATCAAGTTCATAAATTCGGAACTGATCTCTCGGCCACCCGTGGGAATCTAAAAGAGCAATCAACTCGATCCGATTTTCAGATAGCGTGATATAGAGACCACTTTCTCCAGACCTCGCACCCTCAAGCAGGAATTGTACGGCCATAGTTGTCTTACCAGTACCGGCTGAACCCTCGATAAGATGAAGACGACCTCGCGTAAAGCCACCCTTCAAAATATCATCCAAACCGTCGACACCAGTGCTCACACGGCCGAACCCAAAAGCCGCAGGTTCGATACTACTGTTTGTCACATTGACCATCAGCTTCCTCCCATACCGACCAGCGAACCGCCAAGCCTTTGACATTCCTGTCGCACGATTCGTGCCAGAACATTCAAAATCTATGAATTGTTTATTTTTTCTAATTCATTCAGGCGTGGTCACAGTGCCGAAACTCCGGTTCAGTGCCGAAACCCCGGTTCAGCGCCAAATCCGCCTGCAAGTCAGTGACGCATTTTATAAAGTCATGATTTTAAAAGTCTCGAATCGATGCATCAGACAACTCCAAGTGCAGCCATTTGCCACATGGGGGGAAATGTAAAAAAGAGCCCTATTTGTAGCAAAGTGAGTCTATGAGGGATTAAGACAGGAGTCAGGACAAAGAATGGGCAATTCGCAAGAATTGAATCCTAAAGGCTTTCTATTGTAATATAAAAGTAATAATTGGATTTCGTGAGTCGACGAGGATTCCATCGAAGGTTTTTGGCTCAATCTTCCAGAATCGTCGTCAGGCTGTGATTTGGACTCAAATCCCAAAGTCAGAGGGGTAGCCCATGCATTTTCGCTTACTCGGATTTTTTGCTGCGATCATTGTCATAACAGGTGGGGGCGCGATCATCGCATGTAAGGTGCGCCCCACGGAGTCAAGGCATCCCGGAGAATCTGATCGGGTATCGGTTGCGGGAGATGCGCTTGCTCGCGCTGACATGATGTCCAAGAAGGGGTTGTTTTCTGATTGGTATGATCGCGATACCCGCGGTGAAAATTCTGGTGCACCAAGTGGTGCCGTTTCTTTAGGAGTTGCGCCCGCGCCAAAAGACAATTTGGAATTCCTGGCTAATGAGGCTGCGGCCAATGGAGGTAATGGCGGAAAGCTAGGTCGCCAAGAGGATTCAGGACTTCCGGTCCCCAGTGATCCATTCGGACTCGTATGTATGGGGCCCGGGGGCGAGGCTTTTGAGAGAATGCAGCCTCTTTTCTGCGTACAGGTACCGCAACCTAGCAAGACTGACATCATTAATAAGGACGCAGCCATTCGTCTCGGCAAGGCCTTGTTCTGGGATGTGCAGGTCGGAGGCGACGGGCAGACCGCATGTGCAAGCTGCCATTTTGCTGGTGGTGCAGATAATAGAACCACAAACACCTTACATCCTGGACCAAATGGACGATTCGAAGCCCTAGGCATCACAGGTGCGGGGCAGTCGTTTAGTCCTTTAAAGAACCTGACGGGTGATGATCGCGTCGGATCGCAGGGTGTCGTTGGTGGTCTGTTTAAAAACTTAAATTCAGATCCAGCCATAGCAGCTGATGACTGCGATGCGGATCAGAGCGCGCCGTTTTATGGGCATCGACAGGTTACCGGGCGCAATACGCCGACTGTTATTGGAGCGGTGTTCAATCAATTTAATTTTTGGGATGGCCGCGCAAGCCCTGTTTTTAATGGTTTTGATCCGTTTGGAGTGACGGGTAATGCAACAGTCAAGCAGTCATTATCCATTAATAGTAGTCTTGCCTCCCAAGCGGTTGCTCCTGCTAACAACGCAACCGAGATGTCTTGCAGCGGGCGCAAGTTCAACGGCGCGAACAGTCTCGCAAGTAAAATGTTAGCGCGACGTCCCCTCCAGTTTCAGCAGGTTCTACCGTCAGACAGCTCTCTGGGTGAGATGTCAGCGTATCCGCAAAACGGTTTGAACTGTTACGGTCGCGCATGTACATATGGCGCCATGATCAAAGATGCTTTTGGGCCAACGTGGGAGCCGTTGGCACAGCAATTTTTCAGCCGTCTTTGGGGTCAAGCTCTTCAGGCCTACATGTCGACTTTGGTGCCTGATCAGACGCGATTTGATCAGTATTTGGCTGGTAAGAAGTCACTTTTCACAACTTCAATGATTACTGGATTAGATGTTTTCATGGGCGCAGGTAACTGCGCTGATTGCCATGCGGGAGCAGAATTAACAGACGCGTCGGTTAATTACGCAAAACTAGCAAAAAGAGAAGATCAAGGTAATGACGAGGGGTTTCATAACCTCGGTGTGACCGCAACTGAAGAGGATTTAGGGCGTGAGAGTATCGGGCCTATGGGCGTTCCGTGGTCAACCTCAAGTAATCGATACAATCGCGGTGCGTTTAAAACACCGAGTCTCAGAAATTTGAAATTAACAGCTCCGTATTTTCATAATGGTGGCAAAGCGACACTCGACGATGTCATAGATTTCTATGCCCAGCGAGGGGGTGATGTCGCAAATGAGGAGATGTCTGAAGAGCTTCAGGAAATAAATTTAGAGTCTCCTGATCTGCAGGCTCCATTGATTGAATTTTTGCGCGATGGCTTGCTAGACTGCCGCGTCGAAAAATACCGAGCACCCTTTGATCATCCGTCTCTAACTATTCCCAATGGTGTCAATCTTCAAGCAACTGGAATGACGGGAACTGGGTCTTGTCGGCTGAGTGCAGCCGTTCCTCCGACCACGCCCAATTGCATCAAAAATCCTGGTATATGCGACACAAACCAGGCCTTGCATGGAACGAGTGTCTATAAAGATTTGTTCGGGCGAATCGGGAGCTTAGCTGAAATTTCGCCCTTTCTGAAGAAATAAAATGGTGATCTGGGGGAAGTCAAAATGAAACACAATACATGTCTTGGAAGCATATTGGGTGTCGCTATGGGAATCGCGGCGTTCTTGTCACAGCATGCTTTTGCTCAGTCCTCGAGTCTTGCTGCAAACGGCAAGATGATTGCCAACCAATTTTTGGCGGCTACCGGCGTAGGGACAAATTGCTCCTTTAAGGCAGTGATGCAGGTTGATGGCAATTTTGTAATTTATCGCGCCGCTGTCGCTACTTGGTTTTCTGGTACAGCGAATCGCCCAGGCTCCAAAATTATAATGCAAGGTGACGGAAATCTGGTGATCTACGGGGGGAGTGGGGCGGCGATTTGGTCCTCAGGAACACGCGGAAAAGGAGGAACTAAACTTACTATGAAGGGTAACGGTCAGCTTCTCATGACCTCATCGTCTGGCAGAACTATATGGGCAGTTGGTCCAGCGGCTGTTGGCTGTTCTGAAGCTCCGTCAAACGGTACTTCTGCTCCAGCTCAGCCTCTTCCTCCCACTATTGGTGGATCATCCATTGATATTGGAACAACTGTCTTGTCAAATAATTCCCTGTTGACTTCAATAGGTCAAGGAACGAACTGCACGTTCAAAGCAATCATGCAGACGGACGGTAATTTTGTTTTATATCGCGGTACGCAAGTTATTTGGGCGAGCGGTTGGGCGGGAGTGGGTGCGAAGCTTTTCTTTCAACCTGATGGGAATCTCGTGCTTTTCCGTGCAAACGGCAGGGCGTCATGGTCATCAGCTACCGCGGGTAAAGGTGGCATTAAACTAAGCGTCCATGGCACGGGTCAAATTAAAATGACCAACGCTTCCGGAATGGTGATTTGGCAGGTGGGTAAGCCTGTAGCAGGTTGTATTGAAACATC
>CAMDGW010000159.1 GCA_945897695.1 Pseudobacteriovorax antillogorgiicola
CTTCTTTTGTAAGTGTATGAATACTCCTTCTTGAGAGTCTCATTATCATTATCTATTGCCGCGTCGATCGTGTAATTGTGACTAGTGAAACCAAGCCCAAGCATTGGCCGAATTCCCGATGGAGCAAATTTATTTCCCAGATAGCGCAAATCTCCGCCTATTGAAAAATCCTTGCTGTTCGTGCTGGCGAGATATTTTTTATTATCATTTAAGGACGAACCAATAATAATCGCAGCAGTAGATTTTTCGCAGTAATCAAAATGAATTGACCCAAACACATTCGCAGTAAAGCCGTACATAAACTGGCCATTTAAATAACCACCGTCGGGGGAAAGGCCGCATAAACCGGTACCGACGCCCACGAAGACATCTGCGGAATTCCTAACTTCACGGTAGACCACCTCGCGTTTTTTAGCCGCAGGTTCCAATTGATTTTCTGCACTATTTGCTTCGTTTGCGCCGTAAGAGGCGCAAGCATAAAAACTGACGATCCAAAAAATTAATTTCAATTTTTGCATAAATTTCTCCAAATATTCGCACCAACAACAATAGGGATGAAAGTTGACGGGCGGACGATAGTAAGCTTTATTGAATAAGTCTAGGGCATTCCCCTGAATGATTATTAGCAACGTGATGATAGCCTTACACTCATGAACTTTTTTTGGACATGCCACAGTTAGACATTCACCAAAATAGCTATTTTACCTGCTGAACAAGAATCTGAATGGCATTCGTTGCCGCATCCTTACGCACAGTGCCTGAGATAGTAACCCCTGCTGATTTGCCAGCAAAGGCAGCACCAAAAGCCTCTTTAAAAAATACTGCGGTGACCGCACCTTGGGCACCAGTCATAGGAATTTTACACTTCATTTCACAAGCATTTAATTGGCCCACATTAAAGCGGTAACCCGTTAGCGTTACCGTTGCTCCGTCTACAAGCCTCAAAGGAGCAACCGGGGGCCCTAGTGAAGTAGATGGTACAGGTGTGACTAGCGCCGCAGGGGCTGATGAAGCTCTGACGGTTGGCGCTGACTGCTTGGGCGGGGTCCTATACGGTGATGCTCCCGGTCGCGAAACTCGGACCTTGGCACTTGATTGTCTGGGCTTAGTGACCGACCTCGCTGGCTCAGGCTTTGCTGAGGGAGCTACTACAGATTCCCTGGCAGGGACAATACTGGGCTGAGCCACCGGATTCTCCACCTGAAACTCTGGGGTGAGAATAGCGCCAGGATCTTTCGAAACAGTCGATGTCACCGGCGGGGAGTTTGGATCAAGGATCGGCCCCGTTAACGTCACCGTAGAACTATAGAAAAAAGCTGCGACTATAATTCCTGCCGCCAGCACAATAGCAATCATAAGCCACCAAGATGCGACGGTCTTGGCACGAATGACCAACTGAGCTTGATTTAAAATTGCTGCGCCGGGAGGCTGACTCTTTTCGTAAAACCTCACAAACTGACTGACAGCAATACGTTTATCGTTACCAAGTCTTTGAACGGTGGTTGCAGGTGAAATCTTTTGACGCCTCCAGAGGGCTAATATTTCCCTGGAACTAAAAGGCCCTTCTGATCCGCGATCGGCCCGCCAGAGGACGTACCGCTTCGCATCAAACCCTGTCACCCCTGGCCTTGGAGACCCATGACGTTGGACCACTTTTTTTGTACTAAGCACCGCTTCTTTTGCGGCAAGAGCTTCAAACGCTCGCGGTCGCTCCGGCACTAAATGAGATGAGTCTATTTTGGCTCCGTCGATTTTAAGGATATGTTTAGGCTCGCTGCCACTTTCAGGAGGTTGGCTGTTGTTTGCCGTTTCCTGGTTAGCGGAGTGGTCCACAAGCTTCAATATCGAACCAGTTTTGGTCGGATTAGGTTTTACAAAATCTGCCCCCGCGACCTTGCGACTTGCTGGACCTTCAGAAATAAAAGCAGCGGCCTGAATACGGCTATTTTCAAAAATCTCGTCCACTTCCATGAGAGGGCGCTTTATTTGACCGCCTTCAACGGCCACCATGTCGAACGCATCAATGCGTCCCGCGCGCAGCTCATCGCGAATACGCGATGCACTCCACGGACCAAGTTCTTCACCAGCAGAATAGACAAGCCAACGAAGACTCATTTGGGTGTCAGTCACCTCACAGAAAGAGTTACAACTATCAAAAATCACAGCACTTTCAGAAGTGTATATCGGAAAAAAGACGACACCCCGTAGCCACCATTAACGTTACCGAGTCACAAAATATGCGTATTTACAGGGGTTATCGGAATCAATTTGAAAACCAACAAGTCCTCTTTATCTATGGACAGAGGAGGCGGTACCAATGTAAATCAAGCGCGCAAAATTGATTTCAGAGGGTGCTTCCAAAGATGAAACTTTCAGTAACTTCAGTAAAATATCCACACAATGTGGTCATCACTCCCGATGCTCCTTGGCTTAATCTAATCGCCCGCGACCTTAGCCCTTCGTCACCAGAAAAAGCGCGTATTCAGGGTGAATTGTCACTGAACGCGGACTCCGCAGGTTTCATCACGGCCAGTGGCCACCTGAAAGCCCAGGCCACCCTACCCTGTGACCGCTGCGGCAAAGACACGAGCATTCCTCTGGAGACCAAGGTGACTGCCATTTTTCGCCCGGAATACCAGGAAAACGCCCCACGCGAGATGACCCTCTCTCCCGAAGATCTTGAGGTTTATTTCATTGAAAACGACGCCGTTGACTTAGAGGTCTTGGTCAATGATAGCCTCCAGTGTGCACTGCCTAACCACGTTCTTTGCGGCAGTGATGGCGATCAACCCTGTGAAGATCCTGATGATGGATTAGTTTACCGGGATAGCACCGAATTTAAGGCTGAATCCCCGTTTGCAGTGCTCAAAAATTTAAAAAAGTCCTGAGTCCCATAAGATTTGACTTGACCCAAAGGCCCGAATCCAATAAATCCAAGGACCCTGTCCAAAGCAGGTTTCACAGTTCCTTCGTAAGGAGTGCTTTCCCATGGCAGTGCCAAAGTTTAGAACTTCAAAATCTAAGCGCGACATGCGTCGTGCACATCATTTCCTGACCGCCCCAGGTTCTTCTGTTTGCAAAAGCTGCGGTTCCGTTTACCGTCCGCACTCTGTTTGCGCAAACTGCGGTTCTTACAAGGGCAAGGTTGTCATGGCTCCGAAAGCTAAGACTGCATGGCAAGGCGAAGACTTCACTCAGCAGTAATCACTGTTTGAGCTGATGTCGCCCAAATTTACTAGGTCTCGTGAATCATACGCCCCCCCAGCCGGAGGTCGTATGATTTATTTTTTTCTATCAAACACCGATCGGTATGCATGACAGTAAGGAGTCTTTCCTTGCCGCTCATAGTACTGATGATGATATTCCTCTGCAGGCCAGAATTTTGACGCGTCGAGAATTTCCGTAGCAACAGAGTAGCCCATCTGTTTCAGTTGCTCGATCAAGGTGCTAAGGATGCGCCGTTCTTCGGCATTTTCACAAAATACTCGCGACAGGTATTGGGAACCTATATCTGGCCCCTGACCATCAGCTTGAGTGAAGTCATGGGTTTCAAAAAATAATTTACACAAAGTCTCGTAGTTCACTTTTGTCGGATCATAAATCACTTCAACGCATTCGACATGCCCCGTCTTCCCACTACAGACGGATTCATAATCGGGACTCTCAAGATGCCCTCCGGCATAACCAACCGTGGTCTTACTGACACCAGGAATACGAGCCATAAAATACTCGGTACCCCAAAAGCATCCGCTCGCAAACATTGCCGTCTTCTGCTGTGGAACAGCATTGGCGGAAAACCTTAAACTCACACTATTTACACAGTGGCGAGTATCCTTAGGCGTAAACCCCTCCCCTTCAAACACATGCCCCAGATGACCTTTGCATCTGGTGCAAATGATTTCCGTACGACTCCCGTCTGCATCAGGAATTCTTGTGACTGCGCCCTCAATCTCTTGATCGAAACTTGGCCAGCCACAATGGGAGTCAAATTTATCTGAAGATCGATAGAGGGGAGCATCACAAGCCTTACAGTGGTAAGTGCCAGCAGCCTTCAGCCCACTATAAAGCCCAGAGTGCGGGGGTTCAGTGCCCTTGTGAAGTAGAACTCGCTGTTCAAAAGGTGTTAAGGGCTTGTTCATTTTTTTGTCACTCCGTTTGAAGATTCTTTCAAAAAATCTGATGGCTTACGACCTAATATAACGTAAACTCTGGTGAAGAGCTTAGATACAAATTTTTGTGCTGCAACTTCCGTCACTTCTGAGTAAACATCGGGAACTCAAAGGAGCTGAACTCATGTCCTATATTAGTGGCTTGATTGAATCAAATCTGAAGTCCCTCACGGAGATGCTCAAAGGCGCATTAGCATCGGAGGCAATCTCCGTCACAGATCTGCGTCTTGCTCTCGAAGCTGAGGCCGCGCCAGTACCATCCGGTGGAGACATCTACAATGTCACCAACACGACAACTGAGCTATTGGCTAAGCTGGCTCAGTCACCAGACCGCGACATGTCTATTATCGTGAAGAAAATTCTTCGTAGCACTAAATATGCCGCAACCACTTACTATGCCGTTTCAGGTGCTGACAATAATCCGCATCATTTACCAGTGCAGCGGCTGGAATCTATGGCTCAAAATCAGTAATGTCCGCACCAATCGTCAACTGCCAATCCATCACCAAAACTTTCGGACTTGTTCCGGTTTTTAAGGATCTGGAATTTGCGGTCCACGAGGGTGACCGTATCGGAATTATTGGACCCAACGGATCTGGAAAGTCTACGTTACTTAAAATTCTCGCAGGGCTTGACACTGCTGATAGCGGGATCATTTCCAATCGTCGTGGACTTACCACTGGATACGTCGCTCAGCATGACGAATTCCAAGAAGGTAAATCCATCCGGGAGATACTCACAGCGGCAGTGGGACCAAACGGCCGTGCCAGTGATCTCGGAAGAATCGAAGCCATGATTGGTCGCGCCGCCTTTGCCGATCCAGAAGCAGAAGCTGTCAAACTTTCCGGTGGTTGGAAAAAAAGGCTAGCTATTTGCGTTCAATTAATTCGCCAACCTGAGTTGCTGCTTTTGGATGAACCTACCAATCACCTTGATCTTGAAGGGATAGATTGGCTCGAAGATATACTTTCTAACGGTAACTTTACCTACGCAGTCATCAGCCACGATCGTTATTTTCTAGAAAGTGCGTGTACGACCATCGTTGAAATCAATCGCATGTATCCAGGTGGTAACTTTATCGTCAAAGGCGGTTATGGTGAGTACATGCGCCGCAAGGCTGAATTTATGGAAGGTCAGACGTCCCAAATGGCTGGCATGGCCAACAGACTGCGAATGGAAACTGAATGGCTCAATCGAGGCGCACAGGCCCGAAGCACGAAGCAGCAGGCGCGCATAAAGTCTGCGGCAACCTTAAAGTCTGACTTTGAATCTGCAACCAGCCGCTCCCGTCGTCAAACTGTTGAATTTGAATTTTCTGCCTCACAACGTAAGACCAAAAAGCTGATTGAAGTTAAAGATGTGGGTATTGCCTTCTCGGGACGCACACTTTTCAAAAACATGTCTTTTTTGCTTGGTCCTGCCATGAGACTTGGTCTGGCTGGTCCAAATGGGAGCGGTAAATCCACGTTAATTAAAATACTTCAAAAAACGCTTCCACCCGATTCAGG
>CAMDGW010000160.1 GCA_945897695.1 Pseudobacteriovorax antillogorgiicola
TCTTAGGCTACTCAAAAGATCCGAATAGTCCGACACTGTTGCCATCGGTCTGAAACGGGCGCGTTTGATATTTTCACTCGTTATAATTTCATCTTTCAGCATGGGGAAGCGATTAAATAGTCCCTTGATTACTTCCGCATTCTCAAAGCCGACTAGCTCAAGAAATTGCTGATCAATCAACCATAAGGCCGCCCCAAACTTTCCTGATCGCCAAAATAGTTCAAGTTTGACCGTCGCATCTGGATTGATTGGCCGCAGGATACTGATAGCTTCAGCTCGAATTGAGTCGGCCGTCGATATGGCAAACTGGAATATAATCTTCGGATATTCCGTAAACAGAATTTCAATAGCCTTGGAAACATCTCCATCGGAGAGAACCTCCAAACCAAAGTTCACAGTATATCGAACCTGTTGAAGCAAACTTCTAAGGCCAGAGATATCATCAGAGGCAACACCACAAGCAGCCGAAACCGCATTAGCCAAGTAACCAAAGCTTCTCTGCACATTTTCCATTGCCGCTTCATCCGCCTGACCAGAGGTCGTAGCGACTTTCAAAACTTTGTCTAGAAAAAGTTCCGCGACACCATCAGCGACACTCAGCTCAGCTGAATTTTCGACAGCTTTTCTTGACTTCCACCTAGAATAAACTGCCTCACCATCAAACTTGGAGAAGAGCGCAAGACTCTCCTCACGCGTTACAAATCCATCCTCTTCAAGTCTTGCATCACGGAATTGCTTGATCAAAGCTTCCTGCTCATTCGGCGGAAGCATGGATGCCATGCCCAGGAGAGAATAAATGTAGGCCGCATCTTCGCCAATAGAGGCCTGCAATAGACCTTGTACGAATTCTTGAACTTTTTCATCTCCATCTTTGACCCGCCACCATAGAGTGTTACATGGCATCGGGGTGAACTTATCTTGATCTTCTTGACCCAATTCTTCGAAAGCCTCTTCATCGACCATCTCAATAAAAGGGTTCAGAAGAGCGACTTGATACTCCTCATCAAGCCCTCTAAAGCGTTTGTAAAGTTGCTCAGGATCAATATTCCGATAAAGATCCAGCCAACGAATCGCTTGATGAACAGACAACCTACCGTCCTGCCAAGCCTCATTATCGATGATTGATACAAACTGCTCCTCGGAGAGCAACGGAAGAATTTCAAGAGCATCCTCAGGACCTTGGGTCACCAAGGCGAGGTACATATCACGGCGGGGAATTGCATGGGTAGCTGCCACCGGATCTTCTGCGTCAAGTAGCGCCTTAAAATCCACTATCGGAACTAAAGATACTGATTTTACTGGGAAACTACTTTTCCATACGAGTGACTGCCACCCGGTATCTAACGACTGAATAACGGCTTCTTCGGACAAACGACCGGACATAGGGCCCCCTGACGACAAATAGGACCCGGGTCTTATCAAAAGCAGGTGTATTTTGCAACTTTTTTAATCAGGCCTGCTATGCCAGATGAATTAATGATTCCCTTAGATTAGGACTTCGAGTTATAACCCCTGACTCGATGAAAGCCGTTCCAGGAGAGCCATCCAAAGTGACCGAACCAACAATGACGCAGAGTCAAGTTACAAGTGACACTGGGCTAAACAGCCCGGCAATTGGATTTGATCTGTCACATTTGGAACCCAAAAAGCTCATTGATGAAGCATTGCTGCCTGTGTCGGAACTCTTGAAAGATCTAACACCGCACTTAAAAACGTTGCTCAAGGCCAATACAGCCTCCAGTAAACATATTGTTGATCACGTGTTTTCCGGTAGCGGCAAACGCATCCGCCCAGCTCTCTATTTTTTTTCGAGCCGTTTAGTGGACTATACAGGCGTTCACTTGATGCCCATTGCAGCGGTTTGCGAATATGTTCACACCGCAAGCCTGCTGCATGACGACGTTATTGATAACAGCACGTTGCGTCGCGGAAAACCAACGCCCAATTCTATCTGGGGCGATGAATCTGCAGTGCTGGTGGGAGACTTGATTTACTCCCGCGCAAGCGAACTCATGGCTGAAACTGGTAGTCTCGAAATCGTATCAATGTTTGCCAAGGCCATCCGGCTGATGAGCGACGGAGAGCTTCTGCAACTTGAGCACCTGTACAATCCAATGATGCCAGAAGACGCCTACTACAAAATTATTGAACACAAAACGGCTGTACTATTGTCTGCTGCCTGCAGAGCGTCAGCGGTCTTGGGCAACTCGCCTTTAGAAGCACGCGATGCCCTCAGTGAATTTGGACGCTGCGTCGGGTATGCATTTCAGCTTCTTGATGACGCATTAGATTACGCTGGTTCAGAGACGATGTTTGGAAAAAAAACCTTGTCAGACCTACCCGAAGGCAAGGTGACACTGCCCATCATCATGCTTAAAAAAATCGCTTCCCCTGAAGAGTGGGCTTATGTTGAATCATTGATTCACTCAGAAGAAATCACGGCTGACAGCATGCTCAACGTACTTGAGCTGGTTAATCGCTACGACACCGCTGGCAAGACTTTAGAAGAGGCCTCAAAGTGGACGGACCGCGCTCTTGAAGCCCTCCGGCATTTCCCACAGTCTGCCGCCCGCAAAGACATGGAAACGCTAGCTCACCGCCTATTAATGCGATTCTCTTAATATTTTCCTGGGGGGCGCAGACATTGCAGCAGCATCCATCCGTGCCATTACCTTTAACGCATCTAGAAAAAACTGATTCTCAGTGGACCGAATGGGTGATGGAAAACCGGTTGCGCTGCCTGCACATTCCACTACCCAAAGATGACCCACGTTTTCAGGTGACGCTTCTCGTCGGCACGGGCAGCCGTTATGAACCAAAAGAAATTTCAGGCATCAGTCATCTGCTGGAACACATGATGTTCCGTGGGTGTGCTAAATATCCTTCTTTTTCCGATCTAAGCGAAGCCTTTGAGCGTCTTGGTGGAGAGTGGAATGCCGCCACAGGTCATGAGTATACTGAGTTTTATTTCAACGGTACCACAGCCAAAATTGATGCCGCGATAGAGCTTTTTGCAGACTTTATTCTCCGTCCTGCGTTGACAGATTTAGATACTGAACGCCGCATAGTTCTTCGCGAGCTCGAAGGCGAACTAAACGAAAATGGTGTGAGCACGGACCCAGACTTCCATATTTCGACAAAAATATGGCCTGATACACCCATGTCTATGCCCATTATTGGCTGTCCTGAAACACTCAATCACATCACGATTAAAGACATCAAAGATTGGTTTTATCAGTGGTATACACCAGATAACGCTGTCGTCTGTGCAGTTGGTGGCAGCAGCCAAGATATCAAGACACTTTTGCAGAAAAATTTTGGAGAATGGAGCGCTAAGTCATCCAAGAAATTGATTGCACCAGTTAGTTCAAAATTTAAAGGCCCGTGTGCATTTTGGATTGAAAATAGCGACAACGAATATCAGATCCAAATAAGTTTTATTTGTGAGGGCACCGGTAGCCAGAAGACCGCCGCCTACGAACTCCTGTCACGAATTTTGTCAGATGGTTTTAGTAGTAGACTCACTCGCAGGATTCGCGAAGAGCTTGGTCTGGTCTATGACATTGGCTCTGACCTGCATCAATATGAAGGCATGGGACTTTTCAATATTACCGCGAGCGTAATCGGTGAGAATCTAAAACCATTCTTTAAAGAAGTATTTGCCGTTCTCTCTCATTTAAGCACATCAGATATTAGTCACGATGAGCTTGATAAGCATAAGCACCGTGCACTGATAGATCTAGACATAACGACATCGGAGCCCTCAGCTCTTGCTTGGCGAGGAAGCTGGTCTGCCCTTTCTAAAACCGATGCCAAACTTTCTGCATGGGCAAAGAAGTATTCACACATTAGTAGTGTTGACATATTGCTAGCTGCGCGCGAGATATTTTCGCCCAAAAATCTTTGTGTCACAGCCCTTGGCCCCAATGATCACGACCTGGACAAGGAGCTTGATCTTCTGATCAAAACATCTTGGCAGCAAGCTTGGTCAACATAAACACCGAAAGGACTAAGCTATGGCTCGGGAACAAGTTAATCCTCGGATCGGTCTCTGGCTATTACTCGGAATAAGCTTTTTCTTTTTCTACATGATGATTCTGATAGCAAAGCCATTTCTTGTAGCACTTATTGCTGGTGGCATGATGGCAATAATGCTGAACCCTTGGTTTCGATTCTTAAGACGCCGTCTAACGCGCCATGTGGCTGCTGCTGTTGCAACGTTATCGATGGCAATTGTCGTCATCGTTCCCATGCTTATTTTGGCGGCTGTAGCTTTAAGAGATGCGACGACCCTAACCAACTACTTATCTGGGGAGGCGTCCCAGGATCTTTTCAGTGATTGGTGGTCCCATTGGCGCACTGTCTTTGAAGGCGCGGCCCAAACCTATGGGCCATGGTTTGAAGGAGTGGATCTGGAAGGCAATGCGCTACTTGCGGGGAAGACTGTGCTGGACTGGATAAGCCGCACCGTCTTCAGAATCGCAGGTGAAACGCCTGCGCTCATACTTCAGCTCGTGATGGGAGTCTTGAGTTGCTATTTCTTCCTAGTGGATGGTCCAGCGTTTTTTATCTGGGTCAAAAGTATCTTGCCTATTTCCGCCAGTATCCAAAATGCAATTGCAAAATCATTTCGCGACGCAACAAGATCCACCCTGATGGCTAGCCTTACCGCAGCACTCGCTCAATCAGTAGTTGTAGTTTTGACCTTCCTTATACTTGGCATTCCGGGAGCCGCATTAGCAACGGGAACTACTTTCGTATTCGCCTGGATCCCTGTACTTGGGTCTGCACCAATTTTTATGCTTGCTGCCATCTGGGCTATCACTCAGCAAGCCTGGTGGTCTTTGCTATTCATTGTCATTGCAAGCATCATAACGGGACTTGTGGATAATTTCGTAAGACCCATGGTGCTCAAAGGTGGTAGCGACATACATCCGCTGGTCAGCCTCGTGGCTATCCTTGGTGGCATTGAGTTTTTCGGCCTACTTGGAGTTCTACTTGGGCCTGTCATCGTCGCCATGTTTATGGCCTGCGCAAGAGTATGGCCCCATCTTTTGGCTGACTCAAGCTCCACGTAACGCATCAAGTTATTCCAATCAACGCAATTCCACTTGGCGCTCAATTGGCGTATCTAACACCAAAAAGGTTTCTGTTGAATGGACGCCACTGATTGTTTGCAACTTCTCAGACAAGAACCCATGTAAATCTGCGATGTCTTTCAGGAGAACTTTAATCAAAAGACTGTACTGGCCCGTTGTATAATGGGCCTCCAGTACCTCGGGCATCTTGTGTAGATGCTGAATCACCGATTTGTGCTGGCCTGCCTGTGATACGGTAATTCCAATTAATGCTGTTAAGCCAAAACCTAGCTTCAAATAATCAAATTCCAAGCGGGCTCCACGAATGAGCCCAGACGCCTGCATCTTCCTGAAGCGTGTATTTACTGTGCCGTGAGCAACCTTCAGCTCCTTTGAAATCTCGAGCAATGGGCGACGAGCATCACCTCTTAATTTGGCCAGTAACTTTCGGTCTAAACTATCAATTTTTTGTGTATCAGGCATTTTATCTATCACTTTGATTGTTAAAAGGTCATATTTTCACTATTAATTTCAATTTTTTTGAAAAATTGCAATTATATTTTGATAATAT
>CAMDGW010000161.1 GCA_945897695.1 Pseudobacteriovorax antillogorgiicola
CGTGGCACTTGATATGATTCGTCTGAATCGAAAAGACCGTGGCTGGGAGTGGGACATAGTAGAGATTCGTGACGCAAAAATTAGTCTGACAGCCGTTGACTTGGTACTTGGGCGACTCATGGAGTTCAAGGGTACTGATCTTACAATTCTTCGCACAGCGGCAAGTTGTGGACTGTCTTTTCAGTATGAGACGCTTCTTCTAGGTGGGAAAAACACTGCGTCGCATGTGATTAAACTTATTGAACGGGCAATTGATGAGGGGATAATTGTCCGGAGCCCAGAACCGCCCGGATTGAGGCATTTGGGTAAGGCATATATTTTCGTCCACAAAAAGGTTCGGGATGCCCTGTACGATGTCATTGAAGCTTCAGAGAAGCGCTTGCTTCACGGAGCCATTGCAAAACAGCTGATGGCCACTGTCGAAAAGCCAAAAGATCAGATGCTGTTTGCACTGGCGCAGCACTTCAATAAAAGTCGCGATGTCTCGTCACTTGATCCTGAGACTGAGAAGTTGGCCTTAAACTTCAATCTTAGGGCAGGCGATACGATTCGCCTGAAGCAAGGGTGGACGGCTGCAAATAACTATTACCGGATCGCTCTCGAGATTGTTGATCTTAAAATCATTACCAAAGTTGATTCTTCAATCCGACGAAAAATTATTGAAAGACTTGCAGATGTAAATGCCGGCCAAACTAACTTCAAAATGGCTTTGCAGCGTTATGGAGAGCTTCTCCAGCAGCCAATGTCTAAGAGTGAATATGCTTCCGCTGCGGCCAAAGCTTCCCAGCTGCATATCGTTTGTGGAAATATTTCGGAATCATTGTCATTGATTAAGAAGGGGCTTTCCGCGCGTCGGATGCATTTACCATCAACAGGTATCATTCAGCGCATGCGTTATTTTATCGGATTAATTACTGATGTTCTTATGGGCAGTGCCTCCGGCGCGCCGCTCGTGTCTGGTTTGAAAAATTGCTGGGCTCAGCGACAAAGACTTGGAGAAAGTGTGGAGGTCCATTTTGCAACTGCAAAGTTGAATTATTTATTGTCACTTTCTGCGGCCCGTCATGACCGAGTGTTATCTGAAATGGCTGAAAATAAGGCTCGCGATGATGTTGTGAATGGGCGTTCGTCTGTTTCGGTCGCGGTCAAAGTGATTGCCGATCGTGCAGGCCTCTGCGCAAATTATGGCGCAATTGGTAGTGCTTATAAACTATTTGACGTCGCAGAAAAAGTTTGTCGGCAGGGTAGTCTTACCCGGACGGGTGGTTATGTCTCGTTATGTCGTGCTATGACCGTTGACTATACTAAAGGTCGGTTTGATGATGTTGCTTTCCATGTCAAGGAAGCGTTCCAAAAAATTGACCCGGAACAAGATCGTATTGCCTATGCTCAATTGATTGTGTTCAAGCAGTACCTTGATCTCTTAGTGGGTAAGTTCGACTCCGTGGAGGAGTTAAATTCTGAAGTTCGACTTACAGTCCCAACCCGCAACTGGATTAGTCCAGTGTCAATGTCCATGTTGCTGTTCAGTCTACTAATCCGAGGTAAACGCCAACGGCTAGTTAAAATTGGCGAAGATTATATGCGTCGACGCCGGGCGGTGGGTGGGCGCGAAGATCTTTTTGGTAATATTGTCTCGACGCTGCTTGTCTTTGCGCGCGGGGAAGATGATCAGGCGCGCGCGGGATTTTCTAAGATTGTGTCGCAACACCTTGCTGGTCGGAATGGAGAGATTCTTGCTGTTTGGCAGGAAGATTTTGTTGGGATTTTTTTGTTAGTATTCCCAGTTTTTTTTGAAATGGAATATGGAAAGCAAGTTATGCGAAATGCCGAAATGTTTCGCTGGTTGAATGTTTTGCGCAAACGACAGCCTGCTTTTTCGAGATTTTTCCAAAGGCGTACAGTTCAGGCGATGGTTCGTGCTCGCTGCGGCGAATTGACTGGTGCGCAGAACATCAAGAAAATTTATGATGAAGCTCTAAGGGAATCCAAGGTAGAGGGTAATGTTCTTGTGCAGTCATTGTGTTATCTCTGGTTTGGTTCTTATTTGCTCAGTCGCGGTCAGCAGAATCGATCCGATTATCTTGAAATTGCGTTAAAAACCGCAGATGAAAATGGTATGGGTGGGTTGGTGGCCTACTTCCAGCGTGTTATGGAAAATCTTGGTATTAAGACTTCTTTAGACTTATCAAGCTCATCGTCCCTCGGCTCGAATGATTTGGCTGCAAATCATGCTTGGCCTGAAATTGTAGGTAGACATTTAGATTACATTGTCTCGGCCGTTAATAATGATTCGGATGTTAGAACAGACATGGGGGGTACGATTGAGATCCTCAAGTCAATCTATCCTGATTCAGATTATATGGTGATTCTCGCGGATGGGATAAAATCAGAGCCTGTACTTTTCAACAATGTTGAGCCGAACCATGCTGAAGATCTTTTAAAGTCGGTCTCGCCCTATTTTACGATTCGATCAACTTTAGTGCTCCACATTTCCGCTTCTAGCTCTGGCATCACGGTTCGTGGTGATCTGTCAGAGGTCAGTGGGGACGATCTTGAAAAAACACTCGTTCCGGATGAGGATCTCGGCTCGACCCAGGTCTTGCAGCCGAGTATGCCGGCAATGACGTCAGCTACAGCTACTAAACAATCAATCCTTGAATCTGCTCGATCAAAGGATTCTATGGGGTCTTCTGTGGGATCTATGAAGGGGTTGGTGCCGATACGTGCTGGCGGCGAGACCATAGGATTGATCGTTATCAATGATGTTGGCTCTGATGCGCCACAAGAATTCCACTGGATTAAACGAGAGCTGGATGCCATAGGCGCTCAAGTGGGGTGGCTACTTTCGCAAAAATTCATGCCTTTACGCGATCATCTTGATGCAAGTGGAAGGGGTGTTCCAGTGGACCTTTCAGTCATGGGTGGCGTCTACTTTGAAAATACTCCCTGGCTTGATATTCAACTTGTTGGCAGTCTGCGCAAAGAGCGTGAAGCGAGCTGGTATTTGGGGTTAAAGTGGGGTGCAGCTCAATACTTGGTAGTCTATTGCTGTGTCAAAGGGGACGTTCTTGAACGTGATCGGTTCGCGGCCCTTCTTTTGTATCAAGTTTTCGTTGTCCGGGAGCTGGTGAATATGCAAGGTCAAGCGCGGAATGAAGTGGCGGATCTTAGAAACCACTTACAAGGAGTTCTTAATTCAAGTGGGCTTGCTGGGCGTATGGACGAAATTCTTTTCGCTTATAGTTTACTTGAAAAAGATAGTGAGGTGGTCGCCTCGGGGCATTATGGTCCCGCACGACCGGTAGTGCTAGGTGTGGAAAACCGAGTGACAGCATTTAATCAAGCTTCATTAAGGATGCGGGATGGACGCGATTTGCGCTATTGGGAAGTTTTTGCTCCCATGGGCCAGGGGCATGTATTTCTTGTAAGCTATGACACCAGTAGAATTGACGGTGGTTCTAAGGGGTTCTTGTCAGCGGCGGCGAGGTCCTCACAGGATATGGGGGGAACAAAGTCTGCTACCAAATTACTTGAAACCGCGGTACAAGATAAATTGTTACCACGTTACTATGTTTCGATCACAAGGCGTACTGCGTGACCCAAAATCAGTTTATTGATGACCTGCTTCTTAACAGGAAGTTATTATTTGTTACCGGTAAAGGTGGCATAGGGAAAACTCTGATTGCATGTGCTTTGGCAAAGAGGGCTTTGGCCCTAGGGCGTAGGGTATTGGTCGTGGAGCAATCGGTTGTAGAACAGGTGGGACCCTTGCTTGGATTTTCTTCGGTTAGTCACGAAGAGTCTTGGGATGGAAATCTTGGTGTAGCCAATTTTACAGCGGGTGGGAATTTTCGTGACTTCATCACCAAACATCTAATGAAGTCGTCCCTGTTGGATGCGATCGTCTCCAACAAGATTGTTCATAGTTTTTTCACCTCGATTCCCGGGTTTGCAGAACTCATGCTGCTTGGCCGTATTTATTACGCCATGAACCTTTCGCCCAAACAAAGACCCGATATTATTATTATGGATTCATACGCGTCCGGGCATTTCATCAGTTTGATGACAACCCCTGACGCGGTTTTAAAATCAGGCTTAGCTGGGCCTATTGTTCATCTGACATCAAAAGTGCGCGACTGGCTTGCAGACACCGCAAGTTGCGGTACGATTTATGTTGCTGTACCCGAAGAGTTAGTTGTCAGTGAGACTCTTGAGTTTCTGCCAAAGCTAATGGCTAGATCACCAGTTGCAGTTTCTGCGATTATGATGAACCGCTGCTTAAAGTCTGCTACCCCGGGTGCGTCGTCACCAGCATATTCATTTCTCGCCGAGCGGGTGATCCGTCAGTCAGCAGCTTTGACTAAGTATAGTCAGGGTGTCTCATCGATAGAGTCCCTGCGGGCTGTAAAGCTTTTACTGGTACCTGAATTGGGTTCAATTTCTGAACCACTGGTCGATGGAGCGCTATCTGAGCTATTTGGGGGAATCTCATGACGGTAGAAAAGCAAAACTTTTCCGGAGCGACCATAATCGGCGGATCTCCGGTGGAGCGAATGCTGAGAAGTCAGCGTGTCGTCATCGTTATTGGTGGTGGGGGCGTGGGCAAGACTACGTCTTCTGTGGCTTTGGCGATTCACGCAGCCAGACTAGGGAGGCGCGTCGCGTTGCTGAGTATTGACCCGGCCAAACGCCTGGCTGCCGCCCTTGGAATCGAGCTTGGTCATGAACTGCGTCCAGTCATGTTTCCCGAGTCAAGCGGCATCAAGGGCGTGCTACACGCAGCGATGCTTGATCAAAAGGCGGTGTTCGACAGTATGGTGCGCAAGCATGCGCCTTCGCCACATATCGCAGATAAGATTTTACGTGATCCACTATATGTTGCAGCATCGACCAATTTGAGTGGCCCATTGGAATACATGGCTCTGGCCAGACTCCAGGAATTGGCGGAGAGTCCCGATTGGGACTTGGTAGTTCTAGATACCCCACCAGACTCACACGCGCTGGACTTCCTTGCTAGACCCAATGTTTTGTCTGGTTTCATAGAAAACAAGGTCATTGGACGCCTGTTGAAGCCAATCGTGCTTGCAGGGCGAATAGGTTTGGGCGGCGTGGCGGCAGTTAGTGAAAAGTTGTTGGGTGGAGTCACTAGTATCACTGGGTTTGGAGCTCTTCGTAGCTTTGGTGAATTTATTCTTTTGATGCAAGAGGTGATAGAAGGCTTTCACCGTTCTGGCGAAAGGGTTTTGGAGATTCTTCGCCGCGACTCGACTAGTTTTGTGCTGGTTTGTGTCCCTCATAAAGCTGCAGCCCGCGCTGCTGAAGCGTTGAGTCGTGAATTGCGAAGTATGGGCTATGAGCTGGAAGGGGCTGTGTTCAATCGTTGCCTTCCCCGCGCTGTCATTCAAGACCTTGACAAGGTTTCATCTGAGGAACTTGTGATTCTCAAAGCGCGCGCAAAATCAGAAGATCAGGTCATTGACAAATTATCCCATGAGATTCACGCTCGCCAGGATTCC
>CAMDGW010000162.1 GCA_945897695.1 Pseudobacteriovorax antillogorgiicola
AGATCACTTGAGCGAATGAAATCGGTCTCTTTTGGCATGGATTCCAATTCCGATTTTGAAAAACGAACGACCGACACTTCTCCCGCAATCGACACACTGGCATAAGCGACTGCAAAAAAGCAGACGGCAAGGGGTCGTGTTTTAAAAGCTGCAAGGCGCACGTGGGAGCTCCTCAAATTCTAGGCCAAACCCCCTTGTGTAGAGACGGCAGGACCCTTGCGACCAGTTTTGCAATCCCCAGGCCAAGCGGATGGATAATGCAACCATCTATTTTTATTGTTAAATCACCAGCCACCAGAGGGCCTGGTGCTGTCGAAAGTTTTGACACTCTAGTCTTGCCTCTAACCCCCTAAAACCGTTATGGTTAAGGGCACTTTCAGTCCTGCCCCGAGACCGGGGACAACTCTCGGTAATTAAAGGTGAATTATATGAAATCCATACGCCCTGACGTCAATTTGCCAAACATGGAGCGAGACGTACTTGCTGCTTGGGAGTCTCGGGATATTTTTGGTCAGCAAAATAGTCGCAGAAAAGATGCCAAGGAATTTGCGTTTTACGATGGCCCCCCATTTGCGAATGGGCTTCCCCATTACGGCCACCTTTTGGCCAACACGATCAAAGACATTGTGCCCCGCTACTGGATCATGCGTGGGTTCAAGGTGGAGCGTAAATTTGGATGGGATTGCCACGGCGTTCCCGTGGAGTACGAAATTGAAAAGCGCGATAACCTCAAAGGCTCTGGAGCTATCAAAGAACTTGGTATCGGTGAATTTAACGAGCGCTGCCGGGCTTCGGTTCTCCATTACGCTAAAGAGTGGCAGAAAACGATTACGCGCATCGGTCGTTGGGTCGACTGGAATAATCAGTATCGAACGATGGACAAGTCGTTTATGGAGTCGGTATGGTGGGTGTTTGGCGAGCTATACAACCGAGGCTTAGTTTATAGAAGTCACAAGGTCGTACCTTACTCCCCCCGTTTGACCGCGGTGCTGTCAAACTTTGAAGCCAATCAAAACTATAAAATGACGCAAGATCCTTCGGTCTACGTCAAATTTAAACTCAAAAACGAAGATGCCTACTTTCTTGCTTGGACGACCACACCTTGGACATTGATCTCTAACCTGGCTCTAGCCGTGGGGCCAGACATCGATTACGTAAAAGTAAAAAACACGGCAGATCAGGCCGTCTACTGGCTGGCTGAGGCGAGGCTGGATGCTGTCTTTAAAAAATCAAAATCTGGTGAGTCACCCGTTACCGTTCTCGAAAAAGTGAAAGGCACAGCTCTTAAGGGCAAAATTTACGAGCCACTTTTTCCATATTTTCAAGATCATAAAAATTCTTTTCAGATCCTTGTGGATGGATATGTCACCACGACTGATGGAACGGGCATCGTTCATCAAGCCCCAGCCTACGGCGAAGACGACTTTAGGGTTTGCCGTGATGCGGGAATTGAGTTTGTAGATCCAATTGATGACGAAGGTCGCTTTAAGGCAGCTGTCAGTGAATATACTGGGATGAACTTTAAAGAGGCCGACAAAGAAATCACTAAGCGCCTAAAGGCAGAGGGAAAACTCGTCCGCCAGGAAACCATTGATCACAGTTATCCATTCTGTGATAGAACAGATACGCCTCTCATGTACCGTGCGATTCCTGCTTGGTATGTAGCCGTTGAAAAAATCGTCCCAAAGCTTGTGGCTAATAATCAAAAAATCAATTGGGTTCCTGGTCACTTAAAAGACGGGCGCATGGGGAACTGGTTGGAAAATGCCAGAGATTGGGCCATCAGTCGAAACCGTTTCTGGGGAACGCCACTACCCATTTGGGTGTGTGATGCCCATGATGACCATATTGAAGTCTTTGGAGATGCTGCTAGCCTTGAAACAAAATCAGGACGAAAACTGACTGATCTTCACAAGCATTTTATCGATGATATCACGTTCAATTGTTCAAAATGCTCTGGCACGATGAAGCGTGTAAGTGAAGTCTTTGACTGTTGGTTTGAGTCGGGCAGCATGCCATATGCCCAGCTTCATTATCCATTTGAAAATAAAGATCGCCTTGAGAAAATTTTTCCAGCGGACTTTATTGCCGAAGGACTTGATCAAACAAGAGGATGGTTCTACACACTGTCAGTACTATCGACGGCACTCTTTGATAGACCAGCCTTCAAAAACGTGGTGGTCAACGGCATCATCTGTGACGAGACTGGCAAAAAAATGTCAAAAAGGCATCGCAACTATACGCCGCCAGAAGAGCTTTTGGATAAATACGGAGCAGATGCCACAAGGCTCTACATGGTCAATTCGCCAATTCTTCGCGGAGAGGATTTGATTTTCTCTGATAAGGGCGTCATTGAAACAATTCGAGCTGTCATACTTCCCATCTGGAATGCTCAGAGTTTTTTAACCACCTATGCTGAAGCTGATGGCTGGATACCAACGGCAGAGCTTGCTAACGGTAAACGCCCACAGGTTACGGTAGAAATGGACCGCTGGATCATCAGTCGTCTTCATACGATGATCGAAGGTGTTCATCATCACATGGAAAATTATCACCTGTATGCTGTGGTGCCGGTGATCCTTGGGTTCATTGACGAGTTAACTAATTGGTACATTAGGCTTAGCCGGAGACGGTTTTGGGGTAAGTCAGAAAACGGAAAATCTGGTCTTGATCCAGACCAAGTTTCAGCCTACGAAACGCTTTACTATGTGCTGGTGGAGTTTACTAAGGTGTTTGCTCCTTTTGCTCCCTTCGTCTCTGATCGTGTCTACCGAAATTTAACGGAAGGCCTTCAAGGCGCACCTGAGTCGGTTCATTTGACAGATATTCCAATGGCAGACAAGTTGGCAATCGATCGCCCGCTGGAAGACGATATGTCCCTTGTCCGCAGAGTCACGGAGCTCGGTCGCTCGCTTCGTGCCAAACATCAAATCAAAACAAGACAGCCCCTTAGCTCTCTTCTGGTGATCACTCGTAAGGAGCACGACAAGGCGGCCATCGATCGCGGTCAGCACATCATCAAAGACGAGCTCAATGTGAAGCAAATTGAGTTTTCAACAGACGAAGCCAAATTTGTTCGTCTCGGGGTGAAGCCAAACCTGAAAACCCTTGGCAAAAAACTAGGTGGGGCGATTGGGCAGGTACGCTCAGAGTTTGAAGAGTTGTCGAAAGATCCGGCAAAGGTTGCAGCATTTCTTGCTGCGGCAGAAACTACCGGCAAAGTAGTGGTTGCTGGTCACGAGCTCGGGCTGGAAGATCTCATGATTGATCGTGGTCCAAAAGATGAAAGACTTATCGCTACCGAGTCTGGCGTCACCGTCTTGCTTGATACGAAAGTGACCGAAGAGCTCCTACTGGAAGGTTATGCACGGGAAGTGATAAGCCGCATTCAGAACCTTCGCAAAGACTCTGGTCTTCTGGTTACCGACCGCATTCATCTAACAGTTACGTGCGAAGATGATGTTAAGCGCGCCATCACCGTCCATAAATCTTACATCATGGCCGAGACTCTCGGTCTAACTCAAGAGTTTGTCTTAGAGGTGACGGCGACCAACAAAGTCGTCTCTGATATCGACGGTGCAGCGGTTGTCATTGGACTGGTCAAGGCTTGATGAAATTAATCGCTTTTTTGCTGATGGTCCTTAGCTTTTTGCCGTCTTGCTATGTGACCAAGCAAGCCTATCGCCAGGCGGATTTGCTCATGTCGCGGGAGCCCGTGGCAAAGGTTCTTGATTCAAAAGAAGTGTCACCAAGTGAAAAAGATAAACTGCGCTTTTCTCAGCTAGCTTTAGATTTTGCCAGAGACCAAGGTCTTCACCTTGGTGCTGCGTATAGCAGCTACATTAAGGTTCCAGGTCGGGCGGTATCATATACCGTCCAAGCTGCTCGCCCTACAGAAATGGTCCTTCGGCATTGGTGGTTTCCCGTGGTGGGTAGCGTGCCCTATCTGGGATTTTTTGATGAAGCTGATCGCGCCAAAGAGGCTAAGTCACTGATCGAAGAAGGCTACGAGGTGCACGAGGGATCTGCCACAGCGTTTTCAAGTTTAGGCTGGTTTTCAGATCCAATCTATTCATCCATGCTAAGGCGGCCAGATATTGAGCTTGCCCATCTATACTTCCACGAATTGACTCATAGGACCCTTTGGCTTTCTGGTGGGGTGGAGTTCAACGAAAATCTTGCAGAGTTTGTCGGTGACACGCTAACGACAACATTCTTTAAATCCTTATCTCGAGAAAAAGAGATCGCTATATTCGAAGAGGCCAATGCCGACTATCTGCTTTTTCGTGAGTGGTTAACGAATCTTCGCTCAGCAGTAGAAAAAGATCTCAAGGACTCCCATAAGCTTGACCTCGCTCAGAGGGTGTCTAAAAAAAACCAAGTCATATCTTTGGCTATTTCAAAAAAGCCTGCCTTTAAACGAGTCGATTTCGTGGGATCCGGCCCCTGGAATAACGCAAGAATTCTCGGCGCCGGGCTCTACACGCCCGACACGAGTAAATTTTTGGCCTCCTGGCAGTGCTTTAAGTCTAAAACTTCAGACGCCAACATAGGTCAGTTTCTAAAGACACTTAAAGATCATGCCGAAAAAACCAGTAATGGATTTGAGGCTTTAGAGGCCATTTGCACCACGCAAAAAGAAGGCACGTGACGACCCATGACCGAGGCTAAACAGTCATCTTTACCGCAAGAGTTTGAACTTTGGCTTGCGTCAAAGAACTACAAGGCGATGCGTCCGGTTTTAAAAGCCGCCGAGCCTGCAGATATTGGTGAACGCTTAGCCGAACTGCCCATCGCAGAACTTGTGGTGATTTTTAGGCTGATTCCACGGGTCAGGCGAGCTCAAGTTTTTGCTTACGTTCCGTTTGAGCGCCAAGAAGAGCTTTTAGAATCACTGCCAGAAGCTGTCGTCTCGACCTTGTTAAATGACATGGAGCCTGACGACCGTACCAGGCTTCTTGAAGACTTACCTTTTGAAATCCGCTCACAGATCCTGCTAAAGCTCTCACCGGAAGAGCGGAGCATGGCATGGCAGCTTTTAAGCTACGCTGAAGACTCGGTTGGTCGATTGATGAACCCGGAGTTCATCGCCGTACGTGGAGAGTTAAAAGTTGTTGAAGCCCTAGAATTTATCCGGTGGACCGTGCGTGACTCAGAAGAGCTTCATAGTTTTCTTTTTGTGATTGATCCCGATGGAAAATATAAAGGTGAGGTCAGTCTTGCAAGTTTAATTCTTGCAGATCCTTCAACTCTCACACTTGAGCAGATCATGGATTCGGCGACGGTTGCACTTGCCGTTACCGATGACAAGGGTGCAGCTGTAGACTTTTTCCGAAAATACGATAAAGCATTCAGCCCGGTAGTTGATAGTGACGGGGTACTTGTCGGCGTATTGACAGCTGATGACGTCTTTGACATTGCCGAAGATGAGGCAACGGAAGAT
>CAMDGW010000163.1 GCA_945897695.1 Pseudobacteriovorax antillogorgiicola
GAGCACAGCCGAATCTATTTCTTCTATGCTGGTGGCAAAAAGGAAGTCTTAATGGCCAGTGCTGACATGAGCCCTCGTAACATGGATCGCCGGGTGGAAGTTTGCTTTCCCCTTGAGTCACCAGATGTAAAAGAACACGTTACTAACCACATTCTGGCAACCTATCTATCAGACAACGTAAAAGCCTGGAGCCTTTGTCCAGATGGTAGCTATCAGCGCCGCATCCGCGGAGGGCACGAGAGAGAAGTTAGATCCCAGCAGAAGTTTATTGAGTTAGCTCGAGACTACGGCATCAAGTCAATTCCTTACGAAATGGCCATTCGCCATAACACCGTGAAAGAAAAAGGCACACGCCCTGTGGCTAAATCAAAGAAGACTCAGGTGAAAGATCACTAAGTCGGCCGAGCCACAGGTGACACCTTTAAAAAATCAACCGCCTCCCCCAGCCGAGACAGATGACGCCGGCAGAGCGAACGCTGCGCAAGTCGACTTTTTAGCCGTGATGGCAGAACCCAGCAGCTGTGCTAGCTCTTTTTTGGCAGCAGCATCAGAACAGTCATAAACTTTTCCGACCGTAAAGCCTGTGAACAGGTTTTCTGCGCCATCAACCCAAAACTTGATGGATGTCTTGGTTGCTGGGACCCCAGAACCATAAATCGGTTTGGGACAGATCTTAAAGGCCGAATCTGGGGCAGTTAGACAGAAGGTAATGTATTGATCAATAGCCACACCTGCACAGCCTTGCATCGGCAGAGGAATCCTATCTGACTGGGATGCATTGGGAGTTCTGCCTCGGCCTCCCCCCATACTTGCAGGGGATCCCTGACAAATATCTCCTTGAACTCGAGATTGGCCCTCGACCCTATCAGCCTCGGACGGTCTGTACTCACGAACCTGGCCTGGCGCTTTTGGCTTTTCACCGGGCTTTCGCTCAAAGTGCTCCATTGCAGCCATCATATCACCAGGATTTGCGTTGGGCCTTTGAGCGATAAGACCCCCGACAGCAGCTTGTGCAACGGTTGAACCTAGGGTCTCCTGAACGTCAAAATGGCCGTCGGCTCCAGTTGGAAGATTAGCCTGTTCCGAGTCCGGCAATGATCCCAAAATATTTTCTTCGCCCGCGAATGCAAGCAAGTCATTTGCAAATGATGCAATGGCATTACTTATGGTTGTCTCATCGAGATCTGGTGCCACTTCAGAAATTTTCGTGACCGCATATTCGATCAAATCAGTGAACATCGAGGTTAGTTTTTCAAGAACAGTGCCCGAATAGGTGGAACTATCAGCTAACCCAAGCTGGGTCGTCAGCTCTTGAGCTTTCGCTTGCACAGTGGAAACAACTGTGGACTGCTGGGCATCGGTAAGACCTAGCTCGGCCATCACAGCTTTAAAGGACGTCAGACTGGAACTGACGGAATTAAGGAATAATTGCGATGTAGCCGCGTTCTCGGCGGACTTGGCACAGCTGTTTCCGCTCAAACACTTGATCCAAGACCCGCAGCTACTGACTGCCGAAAGTCCGACCACGACCCCTACCATAACGATCATTTTTTTTAACCGAGCCATACCTCACCCCCTGCTTGAATTTCTTGTCGGTTTTTTGAAGGGAAATTCTGAAGACTTTTTAATAGCCCCTGCTTCGCTTAAATGTACGTTTTTTAAGCAACAGCTTATAGCGCTTACTTTTTAGGCTGTTTTTAGGGTGAAGACACCCCTGCTCCATTCAAAATACCCCCTTAATGACACTTAACTATCTGATTTTATTGACTTTTTTGCGTATTAAACTTTTGTTCAATATACATCTGTATTTTGAACAAAAAGGACGAAATACAACCATCTGATATCATTCTGATTATTAAATAAACCACAGCAACAGCACAATCTGTGTTGCGTGAATCCATTTTGAACTCGAGCACCATTATTGCGACTGTTGTTATGTTAAAGGCGTGATTATGCATAATTTTTGAACATTTAAACGTTCCCTAGGAAGAAGGGGAGTTTAAAATGAACATAACCACCTAAAATTAAACAAAAAAAGACGCCAAGGCCAAATCTAGACCTAAAAAATCGATCCCAGGAGCCGGCAGTCATTGTGCTAATAAAATATCCAGAAAAGACGACCCAAGACTTTAAAAAATTTCGCCGAGCATGCAGCGCGCACTGCCGCCGCCAACATTTTCAATGGTGGGTAGGGGGCTTGCGATGAATTCTCCGTCCCGTTCCAAAACCTGTCGCTGGGAACCGGTCAATGATTGCAATGCGCGCTCCGAACAAACCCAATAATTCTTGCCAGCTGAATTGCTCAAGAAAAGCATGTTGCCCGCAAAGTTAAGAACCTGCTTTTGAGTAATCGAAACGATTTCATGACCCGTTTTCGCCAAGAGATCGCAAAGTTTTGAACGATCTGAATCCAAAGAAATACTTTCAAGGCAAACAATCGCTGTTTTCAGACCAAGGGCCATCATCACGTTGGTGTGATAGAAGGGGACCTTCCCGAGGTCGGTCGCTGCAAAACTAAAAACCTGGTATCCGGAATGGCTTTCAAACGCCTTGATGGCAGGGGGCTGGGTGCGTTCGGATAAGCAGGCATAACCCATCCGATGGTTATGATCCAAAATCAGACTGCCAGTACCCTCAAGGAAAACTCCTTCAGCACAAAAACTCCGTAAATCCACCACAGGCTTTGATCGAACAAAAGGCTTTATCCAAGCAGGCTGAACTTCACGCCTTCGATTTGAGGCGCACATGGGAAACAGAAAGGCCTGACCATTGGGTAAAACGGCAAACCAGTTATTTGGGAAAATAGCGTCAGGTGTTTTTGAATCACCGGGCTCCTGGTGACAAATAACAAGGATGCCGTGACTCTCAAGTTTTGACCTGAATTCGTCAAACTCCTTGAGAGCAATCTCACTGAGATCTTTGTAGGAAATGCTAACTTTTTGCTGAAATGTGTTGGTTGCTGCCGTTTCGGAATTTGACTGAAACGAACACGGTCTAACCATCAAAACTTTCGATGCAGGGGCAATCATTTAAAGTCGCCTCTTGAAAAAGGGTGTCCAAGACCCAAAGCCTAACATTAGATTGCCAGCCAAAATAGCGGTATAATTAGGTCAAAACCAAGCTAAACCCAAAACACCTAGGTGATGCCATGCCAGACTGCACGAGGCGCACATTGAAGGCAACTTCAATCATTTTTCTCGGACTGGCAGCATGCAGGACCGCAGAAAAAGACTCTCGGCTGTCGGGCCATTATGAGAACTTCTCAGAAGCGGAGCTGTTACCCTATAGAGGCAAACTCCGCGTCATCCCAGAGTTTGAAGAAAGCTCGGCAGTTATGATCACCGTTGAGGCCGTGGATAAATTCCTTCTTTCCCCACTTCTTCAAGCTTTCAAAGACCACCCTCTCAAACCTAACGTCATCCTACCCATGGTTGAGTCCCATTACTCAGAGCCGCCAGATGAGATCAAGCCTTTTCTAAATAGTGGCCAATTTAAACTCTATCCCATACCCAAAAACCCGAACCAGATCCAAGACGATATCACGTGGACCAGGGATTGGGCTCCTTGGGCAGCCGTTTTCACGCCGGGACCGACAAGCCAGCCAGAAGCTCGCTTTGCGGATTTTAACTACTATGAAATGCGAAATGTCGCCGATGAGCTCCCGCAGGTACTTTCCGAAAAACTAAATCTCAAACGAATAAGTATCCCCATCCGTACCGAAGGCGGAAACTTCATGATCAATAACCGCGGTGATTGCATGATGACCACTGGGGTCATCGAACGCGAAAATCTGATCAAAGATTACGGCGCTCAGTTGGAATCTTATAAGAAGGCCCGAGATGAATCAGGATTTACAGGCTATGACAAAATCATCGCCCGCTATGAAGCTTTAGTTGCGGGGTCCACAGCCTACAATCGACAGCAAATCGAGGGATTTTTTAGCGACTACGCAGGATGTAAAGAAGTCATCTGGCTACGTCCAAGTCCATCCGATGGCAATCAGCACATTGACCTCTTTGCCAAGTTTCTATCAGATGACAAGGTTCTCGTGATGGAGCTGGAAGATCGAACCATTGCTACACTCCCGAGGCACAATGACCCAGCTGCAGAACTTGATATCAAGGTGGCGCTAGCGTTATTGAAATCAGTTCAGGCTCATTTGAACGAGGCCGCGACCCTTATTAGCGCCAAAGGATTCAAAGTCGTTCGAGCACCGCTTCCTCTAACGATGCTGTACCGAGATCTTTCCTATGACGAGACGGCAAAACTTCCCTTTATTAAGGCTGATTCGGGACTTCTCGATAACGTCCGCTCAGGGCAGACCATCGACATGTATGCACTTATGAGAGAGCGCCTATCCGTACACATGCGTTCTTACGCCAATAGCCTCATCATAAAGCCCTACGTCTACGTCCCGCGCTTTAGAGCCCCAGTGACACAGAATGGTTCTGGCGCGATGGCGATCGTTGGTGGTGATGCCATGCCGACAAGCGAATATCCGGATGCGGCCCTCATTCCTCAGTACGAAAAATCCGTTGAACAGGCCTATGCTCAAGCTAACTTGCAAGTCATGTGGATTGATGCGGACCAAACAGTGCCTTATCAAGGATCTATACACTGTCTCACCCAACAAATAGGGCGGCTACCAGCCGGCTCTATAAACCCGCGGTAACCGCCCTAAAAACAGTCCTTGTAACTGCTATGATCAATCAACCCAGAACATGCGCATACGAACATAGTTATAAGTGAAGGCATCTTCTATGGAACAAATTGATCCAATAACATTTTTCTGTAGGCCATTTCTCCATGCAGCTTCTGTTACGGCACGCTTAGCCTCACAGGCATCAAACGTACTGTATTTGACAGACGTTAAATCTGTGGCGAGCGGCTGCATCACAATTCCAGCGGTATAAACGGAAACAGTCGAGGCGTAGGAGCTACCACCGCAAAAAAATACTACTGACTGTCCACCTGCGCGCGCGAAAACCTCTCGCATTTGATCGCGGTAGCCCTCACACAACTGCAAATTGCTGAACTGACCTTCGCTAAAGTGCACAATGGGGAGCGCCTTTTCAGCGTAGTAAAAAGCATGAATAGTTGCTCGATTTGCCGAAGCTTTGATTT
>CAMDGW010000164.1 GCA_945897695.1 Pseudobacteriovorax antillogorgiicola
GCCCAGGAGATCCATGAGAGTGGGTTTGATGTCAATGTGACTTGCGATCTTCGTATCGTTTAGTCGCGGTAGTTTACCCGCAGGGTCATAAAAAATGATCGGAACTCTAAACCTTCCGGGTAAATTTGCATATTTTGGATTGTCTGAAAGTGAAGTGTGATCACCAGTGATCACGAATATTGTATCGCCGTACCAAGACTGTGTTGCTGCTGTTTTAAAGAATTCTGAAAGAGCAAAGTCAGCGTATCCGATTGCCTGGTGAATCGGCAGTGTCCCGAGTGGGAACTTTCCAGCGTATTTTTGTGGGATCTTGAATGGATTGTGGGAAGTGAGCGTGAAAACTCCTGCGAAAAACGGCTTTCTTGTTTCGGTGAATTTTTTTCCGGCAAATTGCAGAAAAGGCTCATCAAAGATTCCCCACTGACCGTCGTGATCCTGCGGATCTGGGTATTCGTTTCTTCCAATGTATTCATCAAATCCGACAATTCGAGAAAACACATCAAAATGCATGCTTCCGTTAGCAGCCCCATGAAAAAACAACGTTTTATATCCCATTTCACCCAAAATTCGGGGCAGCGGAGCTGTATTATTTGCTGCATAAGGGGAGGTGACAAAAGGTTGATCTCTCCATGCAGGTACCCCACCAAAAATAGCCGGCATCGCGTCAATACTTCGCCTTCCATTGGCAAATGACTGGGAAAAGTATACGGAGGACTTGGCTAGACTATCGATAAACGGGGTGTAGCCCTTGCCGTTATTTAAAAACCCACAGTATTCTGTCGCAAGACTTTCGACGATTAAAACCACAACATTTCTTCCTTTGGACAATGGAATGTGTGCTTTAATCATCGATTCGGGTCTAAGAATCTGCTCGAGCGCTGGGTAGTCGGCATAGTCTTGGTAACGATGCAGGGCAGCTGATTTCGGAGTTCGTAACAGCGTCATTCCCGAATTGAGTACCATGTTAGCGAGTGTGACAGGCTGCCAATTAAATGCATGCGCTGGAGCAAGCGGCTTGGTTTGCCACCCGCCTCTAATCAAGATGAATCCAAGAGTGGTGATAGCAATCGTTGTCCAGGCGTTGTGCCGCAGAGATTTAGGATTGCGGGCTGCAATATCGTGGTTCTTCTGCCAATTAAACCAAGAGAATAACGTGATGAACGCTATTGTTGGAACGGTGACATACCAAAACTGGATCATGATGCCGATTGACTGGTCCTTGATATCGCCTGCGATAGCAAAGAACTCCATGCTGATACGGCGACCCGTAAACGTGAAGAGCTTACTATCGACCACGCCAAAAATGATAAGCGGAATGTTTACTCCTGCAAACATGCCGCTTACGAAGTGATCCAACCATCTGCTATGACGTACAACCAATGGCGATGCACGCAACGAGTGTAAAGCTATGAGCGGAAGGTTTACGGTGGCGATAATGCATAGATCAAAGCGCATGCCATCGAAGAAGGCTGCCACTGCTGTCAGCGGCGACACAGATGAAAGGGAGCTAAAATTGAACCCGATAAACAAGAGCCTTTGGATTAAATAGGCTACGATTAGAGAAGAGATGCGGCGATACCAGATGGTCATGATAATTTAAGACCTGATTCGTTATTTTTTGTTCTTAGTATTGGTTCCGATGTTGAAGGGATTGGTCTTGCGAAATAGATCAAGGCTATCACGCTCAATTCCCACAAGAATACCTAGGCTAGAGCAAAACATGATCATGGCCGTTCCGCCATAGGAGAAAAAAGGTAGCGGCACACCAACTACTGGAAATAGGCCAAGCACCATGGAAGTGTTGATCATAAATGAAACGAAAATGATTGCGGTCATCCCGATTGCCAAAAGTGATGAGAAAATATCTTTGCCTTGTTTGGCAATGGCAAGGCCCATATAGACTAGCGTTACAAACATAGCAAAAAGAAGGGTTGCGCCGAGGAAGCCATGCTCTTCAGCAAACACCGCAAAAATAAAGTCGGTATGTCTTGCGGGTAGAAATTGAAGCTGAGTCTGTGTCCCCTCGAGAAATCCTTTACCAAGAAACTTGCCACTTCCGATAGCGATAAAGCTTTGGAGTGCGTTATAGCCAGTTCCACTGCGGTCCATCTCGGGATAAATCAAGTTCAATACGCGCAGTTTTTGGTAGTCGTGGAGCACAAAAAACCAGGCGATCACCAGCAAAACAAGCATAGTTGCAGCCACGATCCCAAGACTTTTTCCATTAACTCGGACAAATGACAGCTGACATGCAGCAATCAATGCGCAAACCCCAGCCGTTCCAAAGTCAGGCTGCGCAAAAATCAAAAGGAAGGCCACGGCAACGATAGCACCCAGGGGTAAAAGATCCTGCAAGTTATATGGACGACCCAGGCGAGAGGTGTGGAAGAACTTGGCAACGACCATGGCCACGGAAACTTTGGCTAATTCAGACGGTTGAAAGACAATGGGTCCAATTTTCAGCCAGCGCTGGGCTCCCATGGCGATACCGCCCATGATATCTACCAGAATCAAAAGACCACAAACCAGCCCAAAGATCCAATAGGCGTATGTGTTGTAGTGGCGCGGTGGGATGACCCATCCACACACAAAAAACGCCATGAGAGCAATGACCAGATTCTTGAGCTGGGACCAAAACAGCCCAGTGCCCATTGCTGCGCTATAGAGATTTGTCATACCCATAATGATCAGGGCAATCATGAGGCCAATGATGACACGGGACCAGAGTAAGCGGGGTTCTCGAATTTCCTGACCAGGAACTAGCAGCACGGGCTCGTGGGCCATGGCGCTAGATTGGTTTACTTTATCGACGACATCACTCATAGATTATTCCTTCGTTGCCTCTGGTGATGGCTGCGTTTGTGCACCAACTGCAAGCTTAGCTCTGCTTTTTTTGAGCTTGAAATACGTATTTAAAATATGTCCAGCTACAGGTGCTGCAGAGGCTCCACCCCCCCCTTTGTCATCGTGCTCACTTATGACTGCGACGACGATCTCGGGATCTTCCGAAGGTGCAAAGCTGGCAAACATCGCATGCTCCTTCCAAAGAATCGAAACGTCAGTCTGGTTCTTGTTTTTCTTAAGGTTAACCACCTGGACTGAGCCCGTTTTACCTGCAACTGAGACACCCGGCACACGTGCCTTCTTACCAGTCCCTTCGTCATCCATCACAACAGCTTCAAGTCCCTGACGGACAAGATCGTAATTTTCTGGCGAGATTGCATCGGTAGTACGAATGAGTTGAGGTTGGCGTTCCTCGATCAGCTGTCCCACGGGACTGGAAATTCTCTTGATAAGATAAGGCTTCCAAATGTTCCCCTTGTTGGCGATTGCTGCGTAAAGACTTGCCATCTGCAGAGGTGTCAAAAGATTGTATCCTTGTCCAATAGCGATGGGGGGCGTCTCGCCGCCTGCCCAAGCCTCTTTGTGTGTTGCCAGCTTCCATGCCTCAGTCGGGACAAGTCCAGGCCGCTCCAAATTGAGTTCCAGTCCCAGTTTGGATCCCAGTCCAAGTGCTCGCGCATACTTTGCGATTCGGTCTACGCCAAGTTCTATCCCAAGATGATAAAAATAGACGTCACATGATTGCATCAATGCAGTACGAAGGTTAACCCAGCCATGACCTTCTTTTTTGTGACATCCAAATGTTTGTGAGCCAAGGGAGAACGAGCCGCCGCAATAATAAGACTTTGCGGAATTCACAACCTTCTCCTGAAGACCAGCCAGGGCAACGACTGCTTTGTAGGTCGAACCTGGTGCAAACTCTCCACTCGTGGTCTTATCCATAAATGGGTGGAGTGGATCAAGGGTGAGTGCCCTGAACTCTTCAACGGTCATTCCTCTTTGGTAAATATAGGGATCCCAGCTTGGCTGGCTTGTCATGGCCAAGATTGCTCCGTTTCGTGGATCCATGATGACAACGGCACCATTTTTTCCACTGAATGCCTGGCCCACGGCTTCTTGTAGCTCGAGGTCAATCGTCAATTCGACGTTTGCGCCTGGGTGAGCTGAAACCATGGGAAGTACCCAGTCTTGCTTGTTTGGGCTGGTAGCGCGTCCGAAGGCGTCAACCTGAATGATTTTATATCCGCGATGGCCACGAATGTATTTCTCAAGACGCGCCTCGAGACCTTGTTTCCCAACAAGATCGCCAACCATGTAAGGGTTGTCATGATTTTTGGCATTTATATCATCCAGCTGGGTCGGATTTATCTCTCCTAGGTAGCCCAGCATATGAGGTGAAATGTCTTTATTGTATTCACGGCGGGCTGTGGTTCGAACCTCAACGCCCGGCAGGAATAATCGATTCGACTCGATGATCGAAACCTCATGTTGGCTGAGGTTTCGCTGCATGGTGATGGGCATAAAGCGGGGCTGAGCTCTTGCGGCTTTAAATTTTCGTTCAAAGACGTCTCTGGGCTGATGTAAAAGCCTCGAGAGAATATCAAAGGTTTTTTCGCGTTCTTTTATATATTGCGGAATCACGATTAAGTCAGAGCTAGGGGTGTTTCCCAGCAGAACTTTCCCGTAGGCATCGTACAGTATGCCTCTAGGTGCTGGAATTTCAATTTTACGAATGCGGTTGTTCTCGGAAACGCGGCGGTAATAGTCTCCGCGATAAATCTGTAAGTGCCAAACCCGTAACCATAGGATCATGATTGCGCCAACAATAATGATGCTTGCGGCGAAGAATCGGCTATCAACCAGAAACTGTGATGAGCGAAAGATCTTCTTCATAGTGAGGGGGTCTCCCCCTTGAATCTAGCCATCCAGGGTTGGGCCAAGGCCATGCCGACGATGATGCACATCGTTACGCGAACGACTTGTTTGGCAAAATGAAAGAAGTCTAGTTGCTCAGGATTTTGCCTTAGGAAAATCAGTGCACTTTCAAAATTTGAAATAAAAAATGATGTAAAAAAGAACGTTACAATCCATGGAACTGCATGGCGCCAGGAGAGGGTCTTGCGACAAAGGGCGAGAATCGCAAAAATAACCCAGTTTGCAGTCAGATACATGCCCCGCGGTGCACCAGAGCTTGTTTCAATGGCAAGACTGCCAAGTAACAGCGCAAAAAAAGCAGTGTGAATT
>CAMDGW010000165.1 GCA_945897695.1 Pseudobacteriovorax antillogorgiicola
TTGAGTGTCCAGACCAGCCTGAGATTGTTCTCACTAGAGTATTGACTGATTTGAGACCGTTGGATTCTACAAGGTCAGCCGCGAGATTTTTGTGTGGCATGGTGACGTTTAGTCCTTGGCCGCCTAAGTGCCAAAAGACGTCCAAGAAATGAGCCACTTTATCTGCCGAAAGATCGAAATTCAGATAAACAAGGTCTTTGTGAAATAATTGAGCGGCATAGTTGTGCATTGCTGGAGAGAGCGTTCGGTGGACGCCCTGACCAAGTAGACCAAAAAGCTTTGTTTCACCGCTAATGTTGACCATGTGCGATCCGTGGAAGTTTGCCAATGATCAAGCGTGAAGATGCCTAATGTAGTTGATCATTGAGTCTTGAAGATTTCTGGATGTTTTCGGGACGTCTAGTTTTATGTTCACCAAATAATTGTGACTATGACCGCCGATTGGTTCTACTTTGGCTACTTTTCCACTAACTAATGTTCTATCAGAAGGAAAACCAGGCAGGGAAGAGAGGTTAAATTCTAAAACTTCACCCCGTGAAGGGGCCTCCGTCATCACAAGCCGCATCTGATCTACGTCCAGCGTTCGCACAAATCCCGTAAATTCCCGTCCTGCACGGTTAAACAAAATTTTAAGAAAAAGATGATGGACTGTGAGCCCTCTGTTACGGAGGCTCCTAGAGGAAAAAATCCCAATCAGGATCACCAAACATAAGATGCCAAGAACAAGTGGCAGGCTCAAATTTTGCACATCCCCAGAAGATCTGGATGTCGCCTCAATTCCGATGCTGTCCATGGTTCCTCCAAACGAAATAAGACGTTGACCAATCGCACAGCTGCCGCTAATGGACGGTCTGCAGATACACAGTGGCCGGGCGGACCTGACTACATGAAAATTAAGACTTTGACTATTATGAAATGATTAAATCTAATGCACGTCGCTAATAGCCCAGAAACATTAAAAAATATGCTGAGAGACACCCCCGTCCGGCTGGCCCTGGGGAACTTTGACGGTATTCATGAGGGGCACCGCAGGCTTATTCAAGGTCTTGTGGCGAAGTGTAAGGTGAATCATGAAGCAAGTGTGGTGGTTACATTTACCCCCCACCCTGCAGAATATTTTGGGCGAAATCATGGTTTCAAAAAGATTGATACACCGCCCATCCGTCAGGAGATTTTAAGGTCTCTTGGTGTTTCAGGATTACTTGAGCTTTCATTCGATGAACACATTGCTGCTATGCCGGCAGACGAATTTATCAAAAACGTCCTAGGTCGCCTACCCTTGAGAGAGGTGTTCGTTGGTGAGGATTTTAGGTTTGGACGCGACCGTTCCGGAGGTCTTGATACATTGAAGACGCAGGGGCAATTGAGTGGGTTTGCCGTCTCGGCGATAGATATCGTGGAAATAGACGGCCTTCCAGTCAGTAGCTCTCGGGTCCGGCAGCTGGTAGCGCAAGAGGGTGATGTTAAACAGGCAGCAAAGCTTTTGGGTCGACCCTACTGTCTTGAGGGCCTTATTTCCGATGGCCAAAAAATAGGGAGGTCCATTGGTTTTCCCACAGCAAATCTTAGCAACGTAGTTCAAGTCCTTCCTAAGGGCGGTGTCTATGCCGGCAGTCTATCTGTTGTGTCGCCCGAGGGGGCATTGAGCGATGGTTTTAGTGACTTGCCATGCGTCATCAACATTGGCGTTCGTCCCACAGTAACCAGTGAATCAAAGGTTACGATAGAGGCTCACATCTATGGTCGCGACGGGGAAGATCTTCATCTTTACCATAAGAAAGTTTATTTGAAGTTCCATAAGCGGATTAGAGATGAAAAGCGTTTTGAGAGTATTGATGATTTGAAGCAGCAAATAATCAAAGATATTGAAGCAGCTCAAAAGTAATACAGCTTTGATTGCCTAGCACCATCTGCCAGGATGTGCTAATTGTAAAGTGAGCTTCAGTTCACAATTCAGGAATACTCGCGTATGTATGTTCGCTCTTCATCAACTCATGCGCAGACCGTTGCCGCAATTGATATCGGTAGCAATTCGATCCATCTAAGCGTTGCACGAATGGATAAATCTGGACATTTGGAAGTCCTTGATTCTGAGAAAATAAGTGTTCGTCTCGGTGAATTTCTAATGGCAGATGGAAACATGTCACCCGAGGGCCAAAAACGGGCCCTAAGAACAATTGCGCATATGGCGAAAATTGCCAGTGCATACGGTGCTACTATTCGCGCGGTTGCGACTCACTCGTTTCGAGAGGCTAAAAATCATCAAGTACTGATGGATGAGATTTTTGAGAAGACACAGGTTAAAATTGAACTGATTGACGGTGTGGAAGAAGCTCGTTTGGTCTATTTGGGGATGCGCTACGCGCTGCCACTTGAAAATATCACCTGTTTAGGAATGGATATTGGCGGTGGAAGTACCGAGTTGATACTTGCCCGTGGTGAACACATCAAATTTGTAACGAGTGTAAAGCTCGGGGCGGTGACCCTGACCGCAAAGCACTTTAAGAAAAAAGGTGTTACTGCGTCCGATATTAGAAAACTTCACGAATATATCAATCTGAGATTGGAGCCACTTGCCGGCGAAGTCGACAAGGGATCTTTCAAGAAAGCAATCGCATCTTCGGGAACAGCCAAAGCCATTGCCGTGATGCATAGCAGGCTTTTCAAAAAGAGAAGTTTGGTTGATGAAAATGGTTACAAATTGCCAGTTAAGGACGTGAGAGCCATTCTTGGGGCGATGGAGCGGCTAAAAAATCCTAAGCGCATCAGAGAAGTGCTAGGTGTGGATGCTGCTCGCGCAGATATTATTCTAGCAGGAACTGCTGTCATGCATGAAGTCTCCCGTGTGTATGGGGTGCGAGAGTGGACAATCACCTCGTTTGGACTACGTGAGGGTGTGATTGTCGACAGCTTCAGGCGGATGGCCGGTGAACGTGTGGGGCGAGCCCGCGACATTCGGGGGGAGAGCGTCATACAGCTTGGGGAAGCATGGAGTATTGACACAAAACATGCTGATACAGTCGCCAAATTATCTTTAGAGATTTTTGACAAGGTTGCCGAGACATTGCACCCTGTTCAAGCCAAAGAACAGTGGTTGGATGATCGTGAGCTTCTTCGAGTTGCTGCTTGGTTACATGAAGCAGGCAAGTTCATTTCACAATCCTCTTATCATAAACATTCCTACTATCTTATTAATCATGGACGACTCCTTGGATTTACCCAGGACGAGCGCCATTTGATTGCATTGGTAGCCTTGCATCACAGAAAAGGTGTGCCAAAATTTGAACATGGGGAACTCGTTGGCCTTCACAAGCCGGAGTTTGAGCGGGTTGAGTTCCTGGCCGGTATTTTGAGACTTGCTGTTTCCCTAAATCGTTCACGCAAGGGGACCATCAAGGGGATTTCCCTTCGCAATGGCAAGACCCCGGAGATTAAGTTTCGGTTGCGCGAGGGAGCTGACCCCCTGGTTGAGCTGCAGCAGATAGAACGCGAGCAGGATTCACTCGAGAAAGCAATGGGTTGGCATTTTATTGTGGACTACGATCGCTGCTCTATGCGAGGAGTAAAACGTAGGGTTGCCAAGAAAAAGGTCGTAAAACGTAAGAGGTCATCCGTAAGATTGGCCGAAAGGCTGATCCGTAGCGGTAGGCAAATGTCGAAGAAAAAGACATCGACCAAGAAGAAATAATTGAATTTCCTGCAAATGGGAGCTGAAGTTGGCTGGAAGAAATGTACAGACAACAACATATAGTCAGTATGTAGCATCATTGAGGCCGCTGCTGATGGCGAAGTCACATCTGGAGCTTCCAAAAGTCGTCGTTGTCACTGGTAGTTCCACGTACCTCCAGCAGCGAACCTGTCAGGCTTTAATCTCATTATGGAGCAAGTTTGGGCAGGGACAGGCGCAGTCCATTGAAGCTAGCGATCTGAGTCAGGCGGATTTCCAAGCATTATGGTCTCAGGTAAGTCTCTTTGAACCACAGTCTCTTTATCTAATCAGACGGGTGAATCAATGCCGCTCAATGGCATCATGGCTCTCAGGAATTAAAACGCTCGAGTCAATAAGGTCAAATTTGGTTCTGGAGTGTGCGGACAAAATGACAGCCGAGCTTTCAAAGCAAGTCACCAAACTTGGTGGCGTTGTTATTCACTGTGTTGAACCATCGGCAACCCAAGAGTTTGAAAAAGTTGCGGAATCATTCTGTAAACGTAGAAGTCTAGCACTGGATGATGCTGCGCTGAGGCTTGTCGTAGATTCAATGGGCCACGATCTTAGTAAAATTGAAAATCAGATAGAGATACTTGCGTTGCAGTTTGCAGATATAGGTCGAACGTTGACACGCATGGATATAGCTGCCTCTGTAGGATCCCTACGGGAGGATGATGTTTTTGAGCTCTTTGAATTGCTTCGGCGAAATAAACCCTCTGGGGCTCATTTAATGTCGGAACAATTTCTGGATCGAGGCGAATCAGCTATTGCATTGACAGGAATTTTTTCGCGGTATGGTCGAGAGCAAATTGAGAGAGGTAATCTTAAGAAGGGCTTACATGCCCTTCGCGCGTGTGCCTTGGCCGATAGGCGTCTTAAATCTTCTCGCATTGACGAAACCATGGTGGTGTCTTCCATTATCGAATCATTTTCGGAGGCTTGACGTTTGAATGGTGTCAGGCAGATGGATGATTACAGTATTTTTTCTTGTAACAGCGCCTCAATGTCAGGCTGCTTCTGCTGTTTTTGAGCGTCTTGACTGGACGGAAATAAGACCTGCCGCAATTCAAACTGAAGCAATTCTTGCTGATGAACCAAACGGACGGCCAGTCGTGGACTATGATTCCAAGGAAATCTGGTTGAATGGAAAGCAGTTTATTTGGAGATGGAGTCTCACCGACGGCGCATTGACTCGATGGGAGCAGCCTTCTGCCCGGAATGAGCCATTTAACTTAATCTATGCTAACCGCGGGATGTTAATTGGAGTCGACAAAAAATCCGCATGGATACTCAAAGGTGAAAAACCATCGTGGCGAAAGTTGGATGGCACCTTTCCCCCTGCCTGTATTCCCATGGGGGCATCCTCTCTCCCCTA
>CAMDGW010000166.1 GCA_945897695.1 Pseudobacteriovorax antillogorgiicola
GGGCTTTGCACCTCCGACATACTGGTTGGTAGACATTACGAACTTCGTATTTTGGGTTGGTATCGGTCACGCTGGAACACTGATCTCGGCGATCTTGTTTTTATTCCGGGCGCAGTGGCGGAACACTGTCAACAGGTCTGCAGAAGCGATGACGATTTTCGCCGTTATTTGTGCTGCCGTATTCCCCGCTATTCATATGGGGCGTATGTACCTTGGTGCCTATTGGGCGCTACCTCTTCCTAACACCAATAATCTTTGGGTTAACTTTAGGTCTCCATTGTTTTGGGACGTTTGTGCAATTTCCACGTACTTCACGACGTCATTACTGTTTTGGTATATAGGCCTTGTGCCAGACCTCGCATCTATTCGTGATCGTGTCTCTGGTTTTAAGAAAGTTGTATATGGCCTTCTGTCATTTGGTTGGCGCGGAACGGCCCGTCAATGGCATCACTATGAGACAGGCTACGGATTTCTTGCTGCTCTAGCGACTCCACTCGTACTTTCCGTTCACTCCATCGTATCCTGGGACTTCGCAATGTCGATCCAGCCAGGTTGGCACACCACGATCTTTCCTCCCTACTTCGTAGCAGGTGCGATTCTATCCGGATGCGCAATGGTTTATACATTGCTCGTGCCAATCCGCTGGATGTTTGGTCTCGAAAAGTTCATACGGCCTGACCATCTTGAAGCATGTATTAAATTGACGCTGCTCACTTCGACTATTGTTTTCTATGCATACGGCGTTGAGTTCTTCGTAGCTTGGTACTCTGGAAACCCATATGAATGGGCGATCTTCGAAAAGCGTGCCAGTGGTCCTTATGCCTTCTATTTTTGGACGATGGTTTTTTGTAACTGTATTTTTCCACTTTTATGGTGGTCTAAAAAAATGCGTTATAACATGGCTGTCTCCTACGTCGTTTGCGTTTTGATCAACGTTGGTATGTGGTTTGAGCGGTATAACATCATCATCTCGTCGTTGATTGAAGACTTCTTGCCTGGGTCATGGGGCCATGCAGAGCCAGGACTTTGGGAAATCGGCTTGACGATTGGTAGCTTTGGACTTTTCAACATGTTCTTCCTACTGTTTTGTAAGTATTTCCCCATTATTTCCCTATCCGAGATCAAGCTCATTATGCCGAAGCCAATGAGTGGCAATGGCAAGGGAGGTCACTAAGTTATGAGTCAGCAAAATGGTATTCTTGCAATGTTCAAACACCTCGACACGGTTTGTCATGCGGTTGAAAAGGTCAAGGGTCGTATTGATTTTAAGAACCATGAGGTTTATAGCCCGACGTCTTATCATGAAATTGAACATGCTTGTGCTTACGCGCCAAGTCCTGTTCGTTGGTTTACTCTTGTTGGTGCCATGACCGGAACTCTTACGGGTTTCGCTTTGGCGCTGCTGTGTGATTGGGACTGGCCAATAGTCGTGGGGGGGAAGACTCCGGGGATTTTCTCTCTTCCTGCATATGTCGTTCTGGGCTTTGAGTTCACGATTCTTTTTGGCGCAATCGCAACAGTTGCAGGTGTATTGGTCATGTGCCGCATGCCGAATCCAAAAGTGACGATCTTGGATAATCGACTCACAGATGACATGTTTGGAATTTGGGTTCCTGGCGCCGTAGTTGACGGTCCGCAAGCCAAGCTTTTAAAGGAAGCTGGTGCGGTTGAAATTAAAGCCACTCGCTAACAGCGCCAAAGATTTGAGGAGACCACACCTAATGAAGATAAGAAGTTCAGTTACTGGGATGCTCGCAGCGCTAACCGTGGTTGGTGCAACAGTGTCCTGCATGAAGTCAGGAAGTCCTGTAGGGCATACTGGATTTGCAGGCGCGATGGCTAAACTTTTGGGTGGCGACAGTAGTTTGCCCAAAGTTCAATATGTACCGGACATGGCTGACGCTCCCACGATGAAGCCTCAGGAAAACTATATTGAGCCGCCTGAAGACGCGGTTTCAATGTCTGCGGTTTTGTATCCAAAGACTGTCGAGGAAGCGGAAGCCAACTTGAAAAACCCTCTCCAGAGTGACCCGCAGGTACTTGCGTTAGGTGAGAAGATGTACAATACCTACTGCATTCCTTGCCATGGGGCAGCAGCTAAAGGTGATGGCTCGATTACTGATCTTTATCCAAGGCCGCCCGATATTACGGCTGACATTTATAAAAAGCGTGCGGATGGGTTCTTCTTCTATCGCATAACATTTGGTGCGAACATTATGCCGGGCTATGGCCACGCCACCGCTCCGCATGAACGTTGGGCAATTGTGCATTATGTACGGAAGCTGCAGGGGGAGTCTAAATGAGCCACGGTCACAATGATTTATATGATCAGCGTCAAAGCTTTTACCTGCCAGCAACGTCGCAGAGCCGCGGCGCTGTCGCGCTGTTTGTTTTAATTGGTCTCATCACTTTGGGTTTTGGACTTAGTACCGGTCATCAGACCCGCGTTTGGGGAGCGGTCCTGTTTAATACGTTCTTCTTTTTTGCGCTGTCCCTTGGTGGTTCTGCGTTTGCTGCCATGCAAGATGTGCTTGGGGCAAAGTGGGGACGTCCCATCATGAGAATCCATGAATCTTTTACCAGTTTCGTGCCCGTTGCTGGTGCAATTTTTATCGCGCTGATCCTCTGCGTGAAATTTAATCTTGCTGGCGCCCAAGGGTTATACACCTGGATTTCTGATCCAGATTCGATTCATCATTTTTGGGGTAAGCGCACCTGGCTTGTTGAAAACTTCTGGGTTGTTCGCGACATTCTTGCGGTTGCTGTAATTGTTGGGCTTGTTTACTGGCAGATTGGAATGAAGACAGCTCGCGACCGTGCTTTTGTGGCTGGTAACAAAGATGAGGCTCACAAGATGGGCGAGAAGGTTCGTGATACGCTCCGTTACTGGAGTGCGCCGATCCTTGTGGTTTATGCATTGATGTTTACGCTTCTTGCGTTTGACCTTCTGATGGCTTTAGCGCCGACTTGGTTCTCGACACTCTGGGGCGGATGGCTTTTCGCGGTTATGATGCAAACCTTGATGGCCACTTTGATGATTACCATGTGGTCCTTAAAAGGAACTGCGATTGGTCAATACATCAAGCAGCAGCAGTTTCATGACGTTGGAAAGCTAATGCACGGCTTTAGTATCTTCTTTGCTTATCTGACTTACGCTCACGTGCTTACTTATTGGTATGGCAATATGCCAGAAGAGACCGAATATTTTATTCATCGTCTTCATTCGCCTTGGAAGTACATCGTTTTTGTTGCTCCTTTTGCAAGCTTCGTTATACCACTTTATGGACTGATTCCTAAGGCAAGCAAGTGGACAAAGACAATTGCAGTGCCTATCGCAATTGGAATTCTTGTGGCTCAGTGGTTTACTTACATGCTGGTGGTTATGCCGGAGGTTATCGGCAAAAACGGTATGGGATTGCCGTTCATTGAGCTGGGTATTTTCTTTGGTGTCTTTGGATTATTCTTAGGTAGTGTGTTTTCATTCGGTCGTCGCAACCCAATGTTGCGGTCGCTGATCCTCTGCTGCATGCAGCTCTTACGGAGTCTCATCACTGAGGGGATTTCTTACAAATTAAAAAGGCGGGGTAGTTCCCCGCCTTTTTTTTAACCTATGAAGGGACCGTGTACCCACATCCAGATGAATAGAGCGATAAATGTGTTTAAAACCCAAGTCATATGCCAAGCTTGCCTTTCCCGGCTTAAGTGAGCCGGATCATAGGGGGTTGTCGGTGTTTTTGGGGAAAGATTAAGATCTATTTGCTTAGGCCCGACTAATTGTAAAAAAGTCTTATAAAAACAGTAATTTATCTGATTACCCTCAGTTGCCGGGTGTCGCATTCTCGATTCCTCTGTGTGACAATTGAAGAAGACCCGTCACGGAAGAGGAGATTTCAATGCGCGGAGCCATGGAATCGGCCACTAGAATGGCCTTGCAGGAAATGATCGCTGGTCACGCCAGTCAGTCAAGGTTTGGCTATGTCCTGAGTCCTGAGGCGATGCAGGATCTTGTCGATACCCTATATGAATTCTTTGAAACCAGTCGCACTTTGAAAGCTGCTGGCGATCGTATGATACAGCAGGGAATTCAAAGCAGTCCCGCAAATCGCACGAACAATGGTCGTATCCCCCGATAACTCGAACCTGCTCGTCGTAACGTTTCCGAGGGCGTCATGAATACAGAAAAAGTCCCAACCGAGGTATTTGTCATGCAGGTGATGTCGACGAAAGCTGCACGTCGCATCATCGATGATTGGCCAATTAAGCCGGAACAACTCGTAAATATTGCGCTCAAGCACCTCAAAGATCTCAATATTTTTCAGGTGGCACCAGGAGAGCACGAGGAGATTGTACGCAATGAGATACTTTTCTTTTTGAAAAACTCTTCAGTGATTCTAGAAATGATCAATAAAGCTCGCCATGCTGCTTATCTGGCCGCCCAGCGGGGTCGATCGGACGATCCTTAACATAATTTGTACAAGGATCCACTTTTTTAGGTAGACTGTTAGGGTTGGTCTTCGGATCACGATTCTGCTTACCTTAAAGCGGCGGGGATTTAATTATAAGAGCCAAAGTTAAAACCTATAGGCAGTCGTCACCAAAAACTGAAGAAGCGACTAGTAATCCAGCGGTGAAATCGGCAATCATTGTTGGTGTGTTGCTCCCTCACGAAGATCCAAAACTACTCACAGATGACTTATCCGAACTTGAAGCCCTCCTCACGACCCTTGGAATAGTGACCGTTGGTCAAATTGTTCAGAAACGTTCAAAGCTGACTCCAAACTGTCTCCTCGGCACTGGAAAGGTTGAGGCCATTCATGATTTGGCCCGCGAACGAGGAGCGACTTACGTTATCATTGATCGATCATTATCTCCCCCGCAGGTGCGTAACCTTGAAGAAATGACAAAGTGTAAGGTTATGGACCGTAGTGGGGTTATTCTTGATATCTTCTCCCAGAATGCCAAGACAAATGCAGCAAAAACCCAGGTGGAAATTGCGCGTCTTGAAATGATGCTGCCGCGAATGGTCGGGCAGTGGACCCACTTGCATCGCCAAGGGG
>CAMDGW010000167.1 GCA_945897695.1 Pseudobacteriovorax antillogorgiicola
TAGTCAAGCGATGCGAAAATTTTCGCATTTTTACATAACAATCACCAATGAAATCGAGGTTCTCAGCAACTAGCCGTCACGCTGGTTATCTGGTTCATTCTTTGATTCATCTGAGGTCTGCTGATATTCCAGCGCCAGACGCTTAGCGATTGAGCGCCTCCTCTTCTTAGAGCCGGCCTTGGCTTCAGACCTATTACCCCGATGCCCACCACCATTTTTTGGACCCGCATGGTCTGTTCTTTTAACTTTAATGGCCATATTTTATCTGGAGCCTATCCAGCCTTTTTGGAAGATGGTTTTGTGCGAAAAACTACCTCTACACCTAACATGCCCAAAAACTAAATCAATCGCTCTATGCTCACGATAGTCAGCTTACCCATTAGCATTTTGCTAACAATTGGCTGTGGTGCGCCCTAAATTTTTCTCAGATTCTTTTGGGTTAATTGACGTTCGCGAAAGTCCACGTCAAACCTCGATAATTGCGCTGGCAACGAGCAACGTATCAGGCGTGCAAGTGTTCAAGTGTTCAAGTGTTCAAGGATTTTACGATCTATCAGTCTGCGTGACACACTAGGTATTTGGTAGCGCCGGATTGTGAAGTTATATTAGCTGGTTGCTGCCTGTGGCTGATTGGCCAACTAGTTGCATCGAAGGCCTTCGGTCCTGAGCTGTGGTTGTCACCTGCCATTGCCCCAGTACCCACTTACCTGGAGGCGGCCGATGTTCCTAAATAAGACATTTTTTTCTGTCTGTGCAGTCACTCTTCTGATGTCCTGTACTATCAACACTAACGACGGTCTCCAAAACCCAGATCAATCCCGTATGTCGTCAATTGTTATGCTGATCCCAGAACAGATTAAGTCATTTGTAAGTGATGGTAGGCTTGATGCGTACAGTCTTTCAATTAAGCCAGTGGTTTGTGACGACGGAGTCGTAGGCAGGTCTATTATCAAAGTTGCTCAAAAAATTTCTCTAACAAATAGTAAATTAGCAGATGAAAAAATCGTTCGTGGCTGTTCTTATACCTTGGCGATGTCCCTTGGAAAATCAGATAAATCTCGACTGAAGTTGGATAAGGTTTTTCTGACAAACGATCAGGATGGTCGGCGAACTGAAATTTCAAGTGCACAGACGGCAGCAGAGAAAATAAAAGTAACCGCAGTTCTATATGTGACCGATGATGGTAAGTCAGATCTTAAAATTCAAGGTCAAGAGATTGAAGTTCCCTCTTTGGATTATTCCGATGTCGACATTGGAGTCAATATTGGTGCAGACGACTTTGATTGGAAATCTGTCTTAAAGACCGTTGATGTAAAAAACTATGGTTGGTCTGGAAATGATAATGGCAGTGAATTCTACCGAGATATTTTGAGTCACTCAGAAAGAAAGTTAGAGTCTGAACCAGCGACCACCAATGCGCACGAAACTCAGCACTTTTTAAATAATGCAGTGCGAGAGGCCACCCGTGGTGTGAAAGATAACGTGATTTACGTTGGGGGAGGCAAGGCGGGACTTATCTTAGAGCCAAGTATGAAGCCTCGTGAAATCCGCGCATATGTTCCCGCAGAGATGAAGAAAGCAAGTAGATATGATCAGTATCTTGTCAGGCAGGTTGATACTTCATGGAGTGACGAAGTCCTGTATATATTTGATGAATGGAGCGGATATCGTGCAGATGTACGTGTCTCAATTGAAATGATTCGCGCAGGCAAAGGCAGTGTTATAGGAAATGAAGTATGCATCGGTGACGGCGCAGCCGAGTTTCTACACTTCGGTTCATCAGCGGTCTCAGCCCTCAAGGCCAAAGAGCCAGAGTACCTAAAAAATCTACAATTCAAAGCTGCATATGCACTGCTTGCTGAGGAAACCGTTTCTTATGTGAAAGCTGGTGCAGGGGATCAACGTATTGACTGTAAAGCTAGCAAATATTTGCAATACTTCATCTCATCGCCGGAAGCTGAGCAGAATCGTAACACCATTCGCGAGTGGATGGGGAGTGCGTGGACGAAGCGCGTTCTTGGTTTCTAAGGACTCTTGATCTGTTTTCTACTGATATTACCTAGCAACATATTTGCTAGGTTTTTTCTTTTGTCGTTAGATTCTTGGTAACCTACCGATGGTAATGGCCTGTTTTCGAATTGAGATACGAAGGTGGCTGGCCTGGAATATCTCGCCATCTGACTCACAGCAGGTTGACGTTGGTAGTTTGATTTCAAAAACATCACATGAAGTCGTGACTTGTACTCGGGGGTGATGTGCCAAGCCGCTTAAATAGACGGATTTTAGTACATTCAATATAGACAAAACTCCCATTTGAGGCAGAAGCACTTGTTCAAAAACGCCATCATCTAGACTTGTGTCACTCAAAATACGCATCCCGCCACCAACGAACTGTCCGTTTAAAGTGAGTGCGCTGATGATGGAAGGGTGTTCTCTATCGCTGATCAGTGCCTTGGAAAAAATGTCTCCTCGCATCAGTCGCAGTAAAGTGGCAGAAAAATATTTAAGAGGGCCAGGAAACCATCTGGGCATGGAGCTCTTCAGCTTTGCAATTTCTGCTGTGACCCCAAACGAAAATCCATTTATGAAGAATCTGGTCAGCCCTTGATCTAAAATTTCAATAACGCCGATGTCCACCGTTTGCTGATCAGAATGTCTCTTCAGTCGCAAGGTGCGCAGAAAATCGGAGCCACTCCCACCTCCGAGTGGAATCACAACTGGCGGGGGTGCTCCCTCGCTATCAGCTTTCATAATTCCCTGCAGTACAGCATTAATGGAACCGTCTCCGCCCCAAACCATCAGAGTCTGGGTGCCTGCCGATGTCGCAGCGTAGGCACTATCAATGGTCGACTGACGGGTTTGAGGGAATACGTATTCAACTTGTGACGTGAGGGTTCTCCCAGTATTGACGATTTTTTCTAGTTTTTTTTGCGAAAAGACAGAACCAGATTTCTGATTTACGATAACAACGCAGGGTCTATTTTCGCGTATCAACGGGGTTTGTCCCATTCGCCGGACTCTTCGCGCTCTATGACCTGGGTCACATAGGGTTCGGCATCCTCTTCGTTTTCGATTACTTTTTTTCCAAGGAGATTTCGATCTTTGAGTCGTGTCAACAAGTAATCGGTTACGGTAACCCCACTCAGAGGGCCAGATGTTTCACAGACTCCGAAGGAAGCTAAAACTGCCTGAAAACAGTTAATTATCCCGCTAATGCCACCGTTTGGACAAACAAACAGAGATTGATTTATGGCTTTATAATAGTAACCAGCCATATTTCTTGGCCGACTATCCATTACGAGTTCAACATTTTTGTCGAGTTCTGAGCGGGCCATCTTTGCATAGACGTATTGCTGGTGGTTTACTTCATAGGCTCCATGAAACGTAATTCGATTCGTGCCGTTCATTCTGCGCCGAAACGTTATTGTTTTGGAGGTGCTGAAATTCCATCCGAGCCGTTCATGTGTGGTGCTCCCGGCAGCAATAGGGGCGATCTGAAATGTACCGTCCTCCTCCAGATTTGGAATTCCGTTTGGATCTTGTCTTGGTTTTGTTAGTACCGGAAGCCAGCTGATTGGAATGTGGTCCTCGATTCGACTTGGTTCAGCGGGATCTAGTTTCGCAAAAAAGGCAAATGTGTGAGTACGACTAGGTGCGTAGGATCGGCCATATGAAAAGAGAAAGAAGAGATGGCTCGATGATGGCTGCGCCGCAGCGGCCAAGTCCCCGAGCAGTCCCGAAACGACCAAACAAAGGGCTACAATAGGGAATCTCATTGGGTAGTCTCCTTGTCCAGAGCGCCCTGATCTTTCAGAAAGTTACGAATGTCAGTTCTGCGCAGATCGATCAATTCCGTCACCACTGCCACCTTTTCAGAGCCTATGCCCGTAAAGCTAAAACGTCCGCGCGATATGATGCCGAGAATTTCATTATTTTCAAGAGTAAGCGCCGGGCCGCCACTATCTCCTTCCGCGCTAGCGGCCTCGGACATTGGCTCCCTAATTTCAGTCGTCACATCGAAGACAGCGCTAAGTCTTATGAAGCCTGGGTCTTCGGGTTGTTCACCTAGCCAGGAAACCTCTCCCATACGTTTCCCATCAAATTCGGCGTCACGTTTGCGCGGAGATGGTTTTGATGATTCGGTGGTCGGTTTTCGGGTGCCCAACCAAAAGCTGCCAGTAATTTTCAGAATATCTTTTCCATATCCTATCATCCGAAGCCTGCTCAGGTTCTCGGAAGACTCGGGACGAATAATTTTGGAGACTGTCATCGCAACTTTTTCATCAAACCAGACAAGTCCAACATCAAAAGCGTTGGGGTACTTCGTGTCACACCGGTATTCAGGATGTAAAACATGCTTTGTTACGAGAAAATCGTCCCATCGCTCTTTTTCGGCATAGACGAATCGATGTCCGCGGCAAAGGCAGTGAGCTGCAGTTAAGGCCAGATTTGGTTTGATAAAGGTCATTGTACATTCAGACTTGAGGGAAAAGGCTCCGGAAGGTTCCTTATTAAAGACTTTCAATTTGCGCACGGACGGCCAGCGGTCCTCCGAAATTTCTTCCCCACCGATTAGCTTTAATTTTGCAGTGCTCTTAATAGGGGTTTTACATCCGGTCAATGATCCGGGCAGCATCAGAAGAAGAATCCAAAAGACTCTCGTCATGTTCATCAGGTTCATATAGCAGGACTCGAACTCCAATAAGAAATTGGCTTTAGGTTTCTTTTTCGATCGCGTCAAAGTCGGATTCCCCAGTAGGCGTTATATGCTTGCCGATGTTTCCAATGCGTCTTAATCCCAGATGGCTCATGACCATATCGGGTGTGTAACCTAATGCAAGCTTGTGTGCCATTGCGACGTGTCTTAATTGCTCTGCATTCAATTGTGGAATTTCGGCAGCGGCACCTAATTCATAAATTGCGAATTTCAGTCCATGTCTGGTGATGCCGAATTGAA
>CAMDGW010000168.1 GCA_945897695.1 Pseudobacteriovorax antillogorgiicola
TATCAGTACTCTCTTGTTTCGTTGTTATCGTCCCATCAACACCCTTGCGAACACGCTCTAGTTCAGTGGCCGAAAAAAGCGGACTCTGAAACAGGGGAATTTCCAACTCAACGAAAAAGCTACCACCGAGACCAGATCGAATACCTGCATTTCCGCCATAATACAAGCCACTTGTTGTGGTCTGGTCATAGCCCTCAGGGACCCATTCAGAAGACTTTGAGTTAATTATAGTTGCAGTTCCAGACACATACGGCACAATCGCCTCAGCGAACGGCTTAAAATAATAGCGCGCCCCACCGGTAATAGTCATGCTCACTGAATTATCTGGCGTAGGGATACCGCCACTACCAGAGTAGCTGCGCAGGGCAATTTCAGCCCCGCCGATCCAGGCAGACTCACTTGTGAGATCGTCCGTATATCGGCCGCCTAAACTCACCTTGCTCGTTGATCCCGTGTTCTTACCCTCAAACTTAGGGCTACTGCGCTCATAAAATCCTGACACTACGGTCACATCGGCTGCCATTGAAGAGCTTGCGCCCATCAGTGTGGCCAGAGCTAATGTGGTACCAATCAATCTTAAGCTGAAAAGCATGGGGCTTCTCCTCGTAAATAAATATTAAAAATTCAAACCTTCTTCAGACTCGCCCGAAGCGCTTGTGAGTTTACCCCGAATGTCCAATTCATCAAGGAATTTTTGGAACTTACCTCGTACCGAGCGCAATCAAAAAACGCACATAACTTAAGCAACAAACATCGAGACCGATAGATCCGTCCTAGCATAAAGTCATTCAGTAGAGACACTTAGGAGATATTTTCGATGCGTTCTAACAGTTTTGCATCTCTTTCAGTGGCAGTAGGCTTGATCGCATCCTGCAAAACCACATCCGATAGTTCGGGAATGAAAAATCAAACGCTACGGCAAAATCAAACAACGCAAATCATCGCCCAATCAGCTCTCTCTTTTGATGTAAACATGCTAAAGACCCATCTTGCCAATGCCATTGATCCGTCGCTGCCAAAACTAGGTCTATGGGCGGCATTTCTTGAAGAATCACAGCAAGACTCACCCTGCCCTGGTAAAGTCCTTGAGTCATACTACATGCTAGACACAAGCACAGATGAGCCTGCAGAAAAGGTCTACGTCACGACAGCAAAGCCAATGCCTATGAATGGACCCTGCGGTCTAGTCATTGACACGGAAGTTAAAAACTTTAACCAGGTGTCGCGAGCGTTGATGGAAAGCTCCCCTCTGGCCCAGATTGGCACCTTTGATAAAATCAAATTCACCATTAAAGAGGCTATAGACAGGTCCGAAGCTAACAACAAGAATTTCAAGTATCGCGACGGTGTTAAGATCTACCGCCATCTCCACCCGACTACCTGGGACCACCCTTGGTATGCGATCTATGGAACGGCATGTGGCATCGACTCTACGGTTTACTTTAACGCAGAAAATGCTGAAATTATTGACATGCTGGATAGCCCGATTGTTGGGCCCTGCCCTCCGCGAAATTAATCAATCATTTTGGGTCATTGAAAATATTTTGGGCAAAACCATAAAGTTCTAAAAATTCCTCCCGAATATCAATTCGATCTGTGGGCACCCCAGTTTGGGGAAACGGCCCATGCGGGGGGATTTAATGAGTGACGGTTCTAAGCAGTTTATGGCGTGGACGATGGCCATTGCCCTTTCCGGCACAGTATACGGAGGCGGGGCGTACTGGCTGAAGAAAGCCACGTTACTCCCAACGGATCATGACGAGCAGTCGGCTCATCATGACGAGGAGCATGAAAAAGTTCCTGGCCATGCCGATGGCCAGGGCAGCCCCCCATCACACCAGGCCGAAAACGAACATGCCAACGAACATCATGATGCTGAGCCTGTCCAAGACGCTCCGGCACACGGTGAAGCGACGACGCATGAAAAGGCTCATGGGGACCATGAGTCTAGCCCCCATGATGTCGCCCATAAAAAAAGTAATCACGATGACGCAACAGGGGAATCTCAGCATCCCGACGCGTCTCACGCATCCGCTCAGGAACCAAATTCTAAAGCTCATCACTCAGACTCAAAAAAACAAGGTGAGCACGGCTCTCCTCGGGACGAGAAAACTGCCGATAAAAATACTCATAGCACCCCCCAATGGACCTACACAAAAAACGATCCAAACGGCCCGGCAAATTGGGGAGACCTTGCTAAACAGTTTGCGACATGTGAAAAAGGCATGACGCAATCACCCATTGATCTTAGTCGCGCTGTGCCGTCTAAAATTGCCCCAAAAATTTTGTGGCACTATGGATCAGCGAAAGTGACTGTGGAAAATAACGGACACACGATCCAGTCAAACATGACTGATGGAAAAAACCACATAACGATCGACAACGAAATCTACAATCTTGCTCAATTTCACTTTCACGCCCCGAGTGAACATCGAATTTCAGGCATCCCGTCAGACCTGGAACTTCATTTTGTTCATAAAAATGCCTCCGGCGGTCTTGCTGTTATCGGCGTCATGCTCAATGAGCTAGCTGGCCGCGAGAACAAGTCATTTAAACCTGTTTGGGACATCATGCCACGAGACCTCCATACGAAGGCCACTCATCCTGCAACTATCTCTCTAACGTCGCTGCTACCATCCGGTCGCCAGTACTTCCACTATCAAGGAAGCCTGACAACCCCACCTTGTTCCGAAGGAGTCCGCTGGTTTGTTCTGAGGGACCCACTGACCATATCAAGCGGCCAGATCGAAATGTACTCGAGCATCTTCGGAGGGCCGACCAATCGACCAGTCCAACCCCTTCAAGGACGCGAAATTATTACAAATGGCTCACCAGCCTTAGCACACTGACCGAATACGACCCGAAAGGCCATAATGGCCTTAACCATTACCTTGTGGATTCCAACTGCCGTTTCAGGGTAGAGTCCCGGCCAAGTGGAAGCGAAAATAAAGCGAATGCTTGTCATTTCAGTCAATTACAGATTTAATGACACATTCGCTTCAGATATTTTTTAGGACAAATGTTCGTGATTCAAAATGACTCTACTTTAAATCCAGGACTAAACGTGGCGGCACTCGGCATGATGTCTGCTGAGGACGTCGTGATCAACCCTATGATCGCCGCAGACCGTGATGCTGTCACAGAGATGATTCGTAGAGGAATCGGTGCCTATGATGAAGCTGGGACTGTCCTTGCTAGCACATTTCGGCGTCTGGAAAATGTATTCACTGTTTACGACGTACCGGGCTCGATTTACATTGTGGCTCGAGATAAAGCGAACCAAGGCACCATTATCGGCGGCGCGGGACTTGGACCTCTGCATGGTTTATCTCCCACGGAGGGGCTTGGCGAGATTCGAGATCTCGTCGTCCACCCACAGTGGCGCGGGCACGGAATCGGCGCCCGCTTGATAAAGCGCAGCCTTGATGAGGCCAAAAGACTCGGATATCAGAGACTTTATCTTGAAACGACTCCTCAGATGGAGCAGGCAAGAAAACTTTTTATTCGTTACGGATTCAGACCGGTTACAACCGGATCCCCCAAAGTGGGACAGGCAGGCGACACGATGCCTTGCTATTACATACTCGAGAACCTGTCGTAATAGTGAATAGATCAGCTTTTAGACTTGAAATCTGCCAGGCATTCTATTACTTTGCCGGGCTCTGAATAAGAAAGGACCATCCATCATGGCATCGAACACCCGTAAAGTTACAAATATTCGTGAACGCAAAGCCGCCAAGTCTGGCGCTGCTCAAAAGAACAAAGTCCGCGCTCACGGCACGACAGCTCCGAACCTGCCGCTCGACAAGCCAAATGCCAACGAAAAGGCTCAGGCAAAAGCAAAAACCAAGTAAACATGTAAGCCGAAAACGTCCTTTGATTGTTTTCGGTTTTTGACGGATGTCACATGGAACAGCAAAATGATGATCTCCATGTCGTCGCATCGTCAGATGCCCTGAAAGGGCGTCGGGTCGATGTTGTAGTTTCTGGATCCATTGCTGCAGTTGAGGCTGTTCGCTTCATTCGTTCACTTCGCCGTCTTGGTGCCGAGGTTTCTCCTTGGCTATCCCAAGGCGGTTCTTCTTTTATCACGCCTATGGCCCTTACCTGGGCTGCGGGCAAAGAAACGATTGTCGGCTTTTCTGGAAGCGCGTCACACATTGCTACTGGGGATGCCGTTATTGTTGCGCCTGCTTCCTCCAGTATTATTGCTAAAGTTGCGCGAGGCATGACCGACAGCCACTGCACGGCACTCATTGCTTCTGCTCTTGGCCAACAAAAGCCTGTGATCATCGTGCCCGCGATGCACGATAGCCTTCTGGCGGCACCCGCCATGCAGGAGCATCTTGCAAAAATTGGCTCCTGGAAAAACGTTTTTATCCAGCAGGCAAGACTTGAAGAGGGCAAACAGAAATTTCCAGAACCAAAGATCCTAGCAGACCAGGTAGCGCACCTCATGAATAGGCCAAAGCGCCCGTTTAAACCAGTGCTGATAACCATGGGCACGACGCGTGGATACATTGATGATGTCCGCTATATTTCAAACTACTCATCTGGAAGTCTTGGCACCGCCATCTCAGAAGAGCTTTACCGCCAAGGTTTCAAGACATGTATCGTTTCAGGCCCATGCGAGCACAAACCCACAACTTATACAGAGCTTCAGGAAGTTTTTACCACTGGTGACATGCAAGCAGCCTGTATGACAGCTGAGCGAAATGGCCTTGCCGGGGGTATTTTTTGCGCTTCAGTACTTGATTATGAGCCAACGGAGAAATCCCTTGGCAAAATCACATCTGGACAGCCAAACCTAT